>JAUWOU010000051.1 GCA_030612005.1 Candidatus Thorarchaeota archaeon
CTTGGTGTGGTCTGTCTTCGAACGAAGAGGTTGTGGTCGACCTTTCCTCTCCCACCAAACACAGGAACCTCTGTGGCATGAATGAACCCTGAAGTGTCTTCTGCAATATAGTCTCCCCCGTGAATGATGCCTCTGAGTGAGGATGGGCTACAGAGTCCCCAGGACGTCCTCCTATGGAGTCTGGTTCCTACCCTACCAACGACATTGTTAATTCTCTCACCGACCTTGGCTGCATCGGTATCAGTGAGATAGGTCTTCAGTCTGCCTTTGATCTTCCGGTCAGATATCATCTTCAACAAGACTGGTTTCTTTAGGGAGTGGTCCAGGCCGGACCGAATCCTCTCTGTCACTCTCTCAGGGTATGAAGACCTGCCACCATGAAATCCCATTATCCCCTGGATGATCTCATCAAGGATTATGTCTGCCCTCTCTATGAACTGGCCTGTCCCCAACCTACTCCTACGTGGATGTACTGCACCACCCACATAGAGCCTGTCAAGAAAGGGTCCAAGTCTGAATATCAACAGGTCCATGTAGTGCCGTGCAGCTCCAACTGGGACAGAGTGGATGAAGCACTGTCGGCATAACTCGATAAGGTGGCCTCTTAACAAATCAACAAAGTCCAATTCAGGGAGGTAAGGATGCGTGATAGCAACAGTCGTCTTTCCTTTAGTCTTCCCGTAGACATACATTCTCCTGGTTGCCTTCTTTCCGTCCTTCTGAGTGTACTCCTCTTCGATCACTTCAGGTCTTGGAAGGGGGTATCGAGTCATAGCTAGAAATCGGAGCCGTGCTCCAGCGATGTTCTCCAACCTGTTGAGTGGACCAATAGTACCCTCTCTCCAGTTGTATACACGTTTCACCTCGGTGTTTCCATAGAGAGCAGTGGTATTGAAGACCATGTCATGATGGTCCTTCCTCAGGTATCTCTCAACATTGCATATTGGAATGAAGTAGTCATCCCTTCCAAGGACTCGATATGAATCGCTTTCTTCCTTGGCATCAGCCCATGTTTTCAATGCATGAAGGTACGATATTTCATAGATATCTGACCCTCTCTGGATCAGGGGGATGAGTGACCTCATGGCCAGTTGCTTTGAGTGCCTGAGTGCTCTCTCAGGATGCTTGATAACTCCCTTTGGAATGAACACAACAACTCAATGGATAGATACTGTATCAATCTTTTCTAATAAGAGTCAACACATAGAGCTCGTCTTGATCTTTGCAGCCCGGAGTCTTTCTTCAAAGAATCGACTGATTAATGTACAGGTTTGTCTGGATTTGATGTGGCTGTTAACTACCCTTCTATTATTATCAACCTAGAAGAACTTGTCAAGGGTAGTAAATCCAAGAAATTCTTCAAAATTAAGCCCCACCGAGTCAAGTACTTGGTCAAAGACACTCCTCAAGATGTCAATGTATGCATCTTTGTCGATCCAGTATGAGCTATCCTTAGTAAGTACAACAGGCAAGACTCCTCCGGTACCTTTCACCCGGATAAACTCTATAATTGTACCAGGAAGAACCTTGCTTGGGTCCCCGGTCTGCTCAACTATCATCTTTGCAGCTCGAACGTGGGGGGTGTCTGTTGGATATTCTGAGAGGCGTTTGGTGAGTTGTATTCTGAATGCAAGCTCCTCTGGTGAATATGGTTCAGTCTTTCCTTCTAGCCTATCAATCACAGTATTCACAATCTCACGTATATCTTCCTTTGCTGCTTCAAATCCGGCATGGTCGTCTACACGACTTAAGATTTCCAACATCTCCCGGAAAGCTTCTTGGGCATAATCAGGAGTATTTCTTTTCTTCCCGCTTAATCCTTTGACTTCTACTCTGCCATCTTTGTATATACCAATGTAGTTCTTCTTTCGGTCGGATAGTGCTACGTACTTGTAGGTTTTCTCAACTTCAAGGTCTATCCCAAGAACCTCACTTGACCACGCAACCAATTCTTCTTGTTGTTCCTTTGAGGGATTATCTAGGAATACGGAATCAGTATCACCATAGAGAACTCGGATGCCCATCTCTTCAGACTTTTCCTTTGTTCTAATAATGGCATCACGACCAAAGGCGGTTACACTCTCAGCTGCAGGCATACAGAATAGCTCAAAGTGTGGAGCACCTGTGACTCCATAGGCCGCATTAACGAACACTTTGAGGGCTTTCTCCACAACTTTGTACCAGTTTCGGGTGCGCTCATCAAGTGACGAGTCCTTACTCTTTGGCTTAAACCAATTAACACGGGTATCCCGGAAGAAACCTATTGTTTGACTGATCATTCCTCTCTTCTTCTTGCAGATCCAATGGTCGGTTTCTGGAACCTTGTTGTCCCCAGCGGTTCTACATTCTTCATGAGAACAATCAATGGTTTCATAGCTAATATTGTGGGTCTTCATTATTGTCGGATATAGACTGGCAAAGTCAAGAACTGTAGCATTGAAATGAACACCTGCAATTGGATCGATAACGATAGCACCTTTGAATGCCTTACCACCAATCGTAGCTTCTGTATGAGCTTCAGGGTGTTTCATTGAATCAATATCAACACGGCGAGGAAGTAGGAAACCCTTGGAACGGTGTTCTTGACGGAAAAGTGACTGAATCCATGAAGAGATGTAGAAGCGAGTGACCTCACCCATTGACATCCGCGAAATACGCATTAGCAAGACAATCAGTCTAAGAAGAAGCTTGTCCTCATACTCTGTAAAGCGAAGGACTAGATTAGCATCTAACCAACAGTAATGAGCGAGTTCATAGTACGATAGTGCAGAGATATCATCGCTAAGATCTAGCTTGCCCTCACCTAGAATGCCCTCAGCTATTGTATTGAGGTTCTCTCTCTGGTATGCCCCAGACAGAGCGTATATCTTGATTGAAGGATTTCCAAAGAACTTGTACATATCAACATGTATACCTCGTTTAAGATGAGCCTGCTCCCGTCGTGGGTCCTGATTGCCACGCATAACAATTGGGCAGTATTTGTCTAGGTCTATTCTCAATTTCTTCGCTCGATTGTAGAGATATTTGAGATCGAAGGAGTCCCCAACAAAGGTGAGTACGATGGGATATGTGTCTATGAATTGAAAGGCTTTAACCAGCATCTCAGCTTCATCATCAAAGTAGACAATTTCGAGTTCTTTTGGAAAATCCTTGCTTTTCTCACCTGTAGAGAGGTCCTTGCGTTTTAAGACAAAACACTTGTTGTATCCCTCGCTACCGGATAGACCAATTGCAGTAACGGGATGCTGCGCAACAGATGCATCAGGAATCCTGTTGATTACAGGAGTATATACTTCAATGTCAAGAGCGATTCGTTTGATATCAGGAACCTCAGTGAAGAACATAGGAGAATATGTTGTGATTATTGATTCAAGCCCCTCTTCTTCTGGAATGGTGTTCTTGAACTCCTCTAGGATTTTCGCATCCACATTAGGCGGACAGGAAAGTAGATCTCCCTTCTCAATTTTATACATCATTCCTGGAATAAATTCAGTATCGTAAGTGTAAGTTAGATGATAACGGATGTTTGCCTCCCACGCGTGACTTATTCCATCTTTATCCTTCAGAAGGTTCCTCATCGCAGAAGCTCCTCCACCAATAGCGAGGGGATTATCGCCAACAAGTTTGGTCATTGTCACAGGTTTGTCATGCAACAAATCATAGAGCTGTACGGTTTCTGTTCTGATAAAACCGGGATTTCTCTTGACCTTTGACTCAACCATTTGTGCAGGCCAGTCAGTGTAGAGATAGGGTTTGTGACCGGTATTATCAATCCAGAAATAGATTTTCTTTGATTTTGGATCATAGAGTTTGAGAATGGCTTTGTTAAGCGGACCAGAATAATCTATAGAAAGCAAGAATGAAGGTGGTAGATTTTCTGGTGTTTCTATTTCACCCACTTTAATATCAGATAGTACTTCTTCTTCTTCAGGGTCTAGTGATTCAAATTCTTTTTTAGATTCAACATTATCATCATCATCAGAAATAGAGGATGACGGGTTAGATTGTGAACTTTCTTCTGAACTTGGATTTTCCTTCTGAGTACTGATTTGTATTTCCGCTTCTACTTGAGGCTCTTCATCAAATCCAAAATAGTCCTCTAAGGAGGATTGATTCCCATCAAACGGCTTTTCATCCTTCACCTAGACCATCCACAAATTACTGAAAGGATTACTACTGATAAGCACTTCCCAAAATGGAGTGGACTTACAAAACGAGTCCTTCATTAGTCACAACACCAAAGAGAGAACTATGGTTCGTACATTCGTAACTGAAAAGACAGGAAAAGTAATTGTCATCAGATTGGAACCCGGAGAGGACATTCTCAAATCAATTGAGAAAATAGTTGCAGAAAATTCGCTCCAATCAGGGCATCTCAGTCTTATTGGTGCAGTATCGAAAGTTCATCTTGGATATTTTGACCTAGAAGCTAAGGTCTACAAAGATTTCACAATTGATGAAGATCTTGAGATTGTTTCATGTGTAGGAAATATATCACGACTCGATGATGACTATGTTGTCCATGCACATATTGTCGCATCTGATGTGAATGGCAAATGCTATGCAGGTCATCTCATGGAAGGTTGTGAAGTTTCAGTCACCATTGAAATAGTCATTACTGAGTTTCCTGAAATGAAGCGAGCTCGTGATGAGGCGACTGGGCTTAATTTGTTGGATCTCTAGATGGCATCTTTGATTTTCTTTGATATCTCATCTAATTCAAATCTATCAGCCATGGACTCGCGATAATTCGGTGGAAATCTGAAACCGAAATTTGAACCTTTGCTGCGAGGAATGGTATGAAAGTGTAGATGTGGCACGTCCTGTCCAGCTCCAGCACCATTGGCAACAATGGTTAATACTCCCTCTTCGCCAGTTGCATTCTTGACTCCTCTAGTTAATTCAAGAAGCCTCCTAGCCATATGAGCAGCAACATCAGAATCTACATCAAACAGATTCACGTAGTGTTTCTTAGGTATCAGGAGACTATGACCTTTACTCACTGGAAATACATCAAGAAAAGCCATACACAAATCATCCTCAAATATGACAGATGAAGGAATCTCACCACGCACAATCTTGCAAAAAATACAATCATCTGAATTCATACCATAATCCATGCTAAATGAAGAGATAAAGCATTCGAAGTGTTATTTAGTAATATCTACACAAATCTCATTAGCGCAGATTTCAACGTAACCTGCAATAAAGGATGTATTCTCTTGAGCGGACGAAGAAGGAAAATTTACTTCGATGAAACACAAAATGAACGTGGAAGACTTGACAGCACGTATTCGGAACTTGGTAAACTTTTGAGAGATAATGACTATGATGTTGAGCCATATACCGAGTTCATGTTATTAGCCAAGAATCTCAAAGATGCAGATGTCCTAGTGTTTGGTTGTCCTAATAGCTCGAAAATTCGTCCACCAGAAATCGATGTGCTCAAAAAATTTGTTAAGAAAGGTGGAGGCTTGTTGCTACTCTCCCTATCAGGTGGAGACCGAGGGTTGATGAACAATATGTCTCAGGTTTCAGAGGAGTTTGGCATTATCTTTGACAATACCGCAGTGAAAGATGATCGAAGTAATGCAGGACTTCCAACAATGCCGATAATCACAGATATTATTGCACATCCAGTAACTGAAGATGTCGATGACCTTCTAATTCCTTCTGCTTGTAGCCTTAGAATTAAGGGAAAGGCAAAAGCTCTAGCGCTAACTTCTGAGATGGCAGAACCAGTAAAAGTTCCAGTTGTTGCAATAACAGAAGCCGGCAAAGGGAGAATTCTGTGTGTAGGAAGTTATGAGGTGTTTCGAAGAGGTAGCGGTTTCAAACATAAAGGGAATAAGATTTTTGCTGCTAATGCATTCAGGTGGCTCAGTGGCGAAATCCAGATGGCCAAACCTAGCGCTGTAGTAAAGGCGCAGGAAAAGAAAGCGAGGGCAAAGGCAGATTCAGGTGAAAAAATTTCAGCTGAGTTCGAGAAGACTCTCAAAAGACTGGTCAATGCTGTTTTTGATTTGCAGAAAGACATCTCTAATGTTAAGGAACAGGTAGGAAGTGTAGAGAGTAATATCGAACTGCTAAGAGACCAGTTCCAAGACTTTGCAGAGAAGACTCAGCAGCAACTAGGAGTTATGATTCCTTCAAAACAATTCAAGACGTCAGAGGAACACAGGACAGCAGACATTGAAGCAGATATCAAAGGTCTCAATAAAGAGATTAAATCTGTGGATAAGTTGAAAGATCATGTTGAAAAGCGGCACTCTTCTGGGGCTATACCTAAAGAAACGTACACTGAACAGGTAGAGAAACTAGATGCTCGTCTTTTGAGCCTAGAGAAAAAGCTCGCCAAGAAGCAGCAAGAATTAGCCAAACTCAAGAGCGAGTAGTAGCTGTTTCGTCAATACTTTGAACCGTATCTGTTTCAGAAGTTCTATGATAAAATAACCTTAACTTACTTGGGATTTTCCGAAGACCATCATCTATCAATCCTGTAACTAGTGAGAATTGTTTGTGAGCCAAATACCCTACAAGTATCAGTAAGAGGAATGCAAGATAGATGTAGCGACTCGGAAAGAGTATCAAAATACTAAATGCTAATGGGTTCAGAATCATGAATATTGACAGTTTCACCTTTTCGGATTTTTGTGTGATCATCTTTGATACAGGCAGAATAGAGAAGAAAGGAATCAAACCCACACAATAGTACTTGTAGATTCCTCGTGGTGAGAAGAGGTGTAGACATATCATCAAAATAAGGGTCAGAAACAACATCTTGCTCCAATATTGACGAAGATTTTGATCATCCTTTACATGTAACAACATTAGAAGAAGGAGAGGAATCATTGTGAGCATGAGAAATACTGTATAGTAGGTTCCAAGATTTACTAGTTGGATTATAGATTCAGGGATTTCAGGAAGTGCAATGCCAAGTGATGCATTCAGGTTCTGAATTACAATGTTTATAGAGATTAGAAGAACTGTAATTGTGATGGGTTGAGATGGATTGGGAAGTACAGAAACGTCAGTGTATAACATACCACCAGGACGTTGAAAGATATAGAAGATGTAATTACCAATGTCGGTAAGGAATGGTAATGAAACTGCAATTGCTAAGATTAGCACTTGAATCGCTATTTTGGTAAATCCCCTTATATCAAGTTTATCACCAGGAGGTTTCAATTCATCATCAGTAACCACGGGATCATCTACTGGAGGTTTTCTTAAGAGATAAGCAATTAATGGAAGTGCAAGAAAGAAAGCTGTCTGCTTGAACAGAGCTGATATGACCATAGCCAAAGTTCCAGATAGTCTATTTCCTCTCATTAGTAAGAAGAAGGAGAGCATTGCAAAGAATACGAATGGCGCAGGATTCAACCATTCGAACACAGTATAATAAAGCACGACGGGATTGAAGAGATATGTTGCAGCGGCAACAGCTCCAACCCTTTTATTCTGTGAAAGATAGGTGGAAATCCCATAGATTGGGATTGCTGTTAGATATCCAAACATTGTGAGAAGAAAACCAATACCAAAGGGATCTATTGGTAGAACAACTCCAAGAGCGCACATGTATACATAAAGTGGAGGGAAGAAGTACGGAGTGTTGTAGAAAGCACCGTCAATCTCAATTCTATTGAATGCGTCAGTATATGGGGAGATACCATTTACAAACTGCTGACCCCAAGAGTAGTAGTAATAATCATAGTCAAGGTATCCTTCAAAATTGACTTCAATTGTAAATCCGAAAATATCAATGGGCCCTGAACCATTCCATACTGCTCTATAGGGTTGAGTTCCCCCAGTGATGAAATCAGTTGAAGCAAGTGAGAATACATATGACCAAACTATTGTTGCTACAATGAGAATCAGAATAAACAAAAGATGTGTCCTAATGAATTGCCTAACAAAAAATACACGAGAGTCTGTATTCGTAGTCAAGAACAAATCCCTCATTTTCTATTAAGCCAGAGTTTCAATCTCTATTGGTTTTGAAACATCGGGACCATCATCGGTTTCACTAGAAGCTAAAAAATCAAGTAGTGCAAACAGGATGTATAGAATCAATCCTGCAATGCAAGCAAGACCGAAGTTATACATTACTGCATCATTAAGTATTAACCAAGTCCACGTAGCAAGAGAGGCTCCAGAAAGTAGAAGAAGACCTGCAAGCAACCGGATGTGTTTTTTCAGCTTAACAACAAGCGAGAGAGCCCAGATGGCCATGACTGTACTTGAAATAACTAGTGCCTGTTTTTCAACAACTTGTTCAATATTCCAACTTAGTGCATAAGTAACCAGTCCAAAAATCAGAACAATAACAACGATGGTAAAGGATAGCGTCTTGAGTGTATAATTTAGCTCAGAGCGTCTTTCTTCAATGGGCAACAAACCATTGACAGCAATTGAGAGTATTTGAGCTCCAATGAATATCATGACGCCTGCGACTATAAAGAATTGAAGAATGACTGAAATGGGTGCAGTTACTCTTGAAAAGCAGATGAATACACCATAGAGAAGTAACAATCCACCAATTAGTACTGATGTAATGAGGATGATGTACTCCAGAACTTTTAGTTGTCGTGAAACAGGAGAATCATATTTCACTTCAGTCGTTTGTAGATCTAGTCGGATCTTTCTTCTTGATGCGAAGTTTTTCATGAATCGAAATGGTCGTTTTACAAGATCGTACAAACGATTAATCAATGGAGCAAGAAGGTAAAGAATGAAAATCAATACTACGTACAAGAGGTAAGTATTCCTTTCAGGTATTAGAATAAGAAGTGTGAATGCAAAAGGCATCAAGAACATTGACAGAGATACCGGAACGTGATCTTCCTTACTGCATATCATCCGTCCAGATGCGAAGATTGAGAAGAAAGGTCCGAACATTACAAAATAATACTTGAAAACTCCACGAGGACCTGTCAAGCTGACCCAAAGCATGAGAAGCAGTGTTAGGAATAGTATTTGACGAAGGAATATGTGCTCTTTTCCTTCTCTCTTATCGAGGAGGACCATCACTCCTGCAATCACAACAACTCCCAAAATAAGAGGAACACTTGTGATAAGAAGGGCGTCTAGCAATTCTGCAATGTCTGGCATACCAGCAACTATTGGAAGTACAGGAAGAGTCATAGGAACACCATATGAAGGAACATCAACATAATTACCTTCAAAGGAGAAATATCCCATTGCCAACTGCCAATATTCCCAGAAATGAGGTTGTGCAATTAGAGTTGGTAACATGACCACCCCTGCGTATGATAGTGCAACAACGACACTCACAGCAAAACTGCGGAAATCAAAATAATCTGTCATGAATGAAAATCTGTTTGATTTGGATGCATCATCAACGGATACATCATCAACCTTAGGGATTGAATCAGATTCATCGGGATCATCAGTATTCGGAATCGACTTTTGATGTTCAAGTGCACGCATGACAAGGTAAATGACGAGAGGAATTCCAAGAAACCAGGCAGTCTGTTTGAACAATGCAGCTGTTACGATTAGAATTGTGCCTGTGTGCTTTTTCTTCTTCAATAAGGCATAAAATCCTGCAAAGAAGAAAAAGTAGAATGCCGATGGATTAAGCCAGATGTAATCAATATGGTAGAGAACAAGGGGATTGAGGAGGTATGTCAATGCTGCAATCTCGCCGACTCTGGGGTTCTTTGATAGTTCTTTTGCAATACCATAGACAGGTAAAGCAGTGAGATAGCCAAAGGATGCCAGTAACAGACCAATACCCCAATTTCCAGGACCAATTATGGTTTCAAGCCAGATTCCTGCACCGTAGAGATATGCAGTTAATGGTGGGAAAATATAGAGTCCGTTTTCATTAACAACTCCATCCATCAAAAGATAGCCAAATTCAGGAGAGTAAGGCATCACACCATTAAGCACATTGTGGCCCCAATGGACATAGAAGAAAGAGTAGTCGCTATATCCCTCTAATTGATAGGGTATAGTGTACCCAAAGAAATCGAAATCGGCTGGTCCGGGAAGAGGTCCCATCCATGCTGCTCTTGTACTCCACCGGCTTGAATTCAAATAATCCACCAGAGCTATGTTGAATACTACTGCCCAGATGATGAAACCAATTAGCATCACCGCGATAAGATAACGATACTCGCTGATGAAATGTGCCTGTCGACGCCCAATACGAAGCAATAGATTATCCATTCGTTGGATGCCATTTGTCATTCGGCTTCTGTATTCTTCTAGGGAGTCCATAGTGCATTGACAATACACGTCACTCATTAATATTTGGCCTAGCGCGGAACATTACATTTCTAGAGTTGCGGTACTACTAGACCCCTCTTTTGCAACTTCGATTGAAGGTACGCCTTCCCATCCTTGAACATCAGTATGGGTGATTAGAAAAATTTGTTCGAAATTCTTATCATTGACGAGATTTGAAACAACAGCCTCGCGACGCATCTTGTCCAGACCACCTAAAGGTTCATCCAATAGAACGCTTCTCACTCTAGGTGTAATAGCTGGACTGTCCCTCAAAGGGCGAATACTGCTCATTGTTCTACTAATTCCAAGTCTCAGACCAAGACTTATTGCAGTTCTATCACCGTAACTTAATTGTCCAGTCTTCTTCCATGCTTGATCCCGTTCGTCCCATATTTTGAGCAAAAGACCAGATCCGGATCGTTTCGTTGATTTGGTTGGCACAAGATCGATGCTTGTGTACTGATTATTGGTGAAGAAACGGACGTACTGATTGGTTGCACTTCTTATGATACCAATGAGTCGCTTCTGAAAGACGTAGTCTGCAACAAAACCACTTACTAATTTGCGACGCACATATTTTGCATGCTCATTGGTCCTCTTCAAATCTTCAATCTCTGCACCTATTTGTTTCATGAGTACTTCTTTACCCTCAAGGTCAGATATCTGCAACTCTTCTCTACCAATAATACTCTCAATCTCACTTGTGCTTTTCTTAGCTTCTTTGATTGTGCTCTTGAATTTCGCCACTTGCATTTGAAGATCAGATACATTAGGTGCTTTGAACTTCTTTAAGAGTGCATCAATATCAGAAACACCCGCAGAACTTAGAATTTTAGCAAGGTCGTCTTCACTCTGTGAAATTTCAGACCTTATCGAGTCCACGCGTTTCTTCGTATCCTTTGCATTATTAGTTGCGTCTGTAGAAGTTTCAATCTCTTTCAATCGTACCTCTATCTGTTTGGCTTCAGTCAATAATTGTTTTCTTTGTTTCTCGAGCACACTTATTTTTGCAAATCCAGACTTCATTTCTTCATTGTATTCAGTGACTAGGTTATCCCTCTCTTTTGGTGAGAGAGGTTTTGAACAAGTAGGACATATCGTATCATTCGCGTCACTTCGAGAATCCGTGAGCGTTTCTACCTTCTCTTTCAGGTCTCCATTTATCCCAGAGATTTGGCCAATTTCTTGGTCAATTGATTGCTTCTGTGTTTCAATCTCTTTCTTTTCAGCTTCTGTTCGCTCTTCCACTTTTTTCAGAGAGCCCAGCCTTGCTTGTACAAGAGCCTCATCAGCACCAAGTAGCCCGGCCTTCGATAGATAATTTTGAAGTTCTGTATCCTGCCGATCTAGGTCTCGGTTTTCTTGTGCTAACTTGATTGTAATTTCACTTATCCTCTTAAGATCTGGAAGGTCTGGTATATCCTTCAACATTTTCTCTGCAGAGTCAATTTCATCAGTTCTTGACCTAATTGATTCCGAATATTCAGTGATTCTTCCTCGGCATAACTCCACTTGTTCTTGAATCGTTTCAGGAGATTGATAATCTTCAGACAGTGCATAGATTTTGCTATCAAGATTTGATTCGAAATAATCTAAATGATTGGTCATTTTGTTTAGAATTTCAATATCATAAATATCGACCAAAAGTTTTCTCAAGACCGTGGGTGTCGCATTTGCAATTGCTGCAACTTCACCTTGCCTGACAAGTAGAGTATTCAGTGCTTGTTTCAATTCAAGACCAAGTATCTCATCTAATTTTGTTGAAACTGACGTGCTTTTATCAGCAATTCGCTTCCAAGCTTCATCTTGCTTCATAAATAGAACGACAGCCATTCCATCGGCAGGATTGTATGTTCTATCCATCTTATACCGAGCTCCCGCAACTTCGAATTGAAGTATCACTCGACAAAAAGTGGAACTAAAACTAACTAACTCGTCGTTATTAAGACCGACAGAAGTTGCACCCCACAGACACCAAAGAATCGATTCGAAGAGTGAGGATTTTCCAGTAGAATTAGGGCCTTTGACTATAATCAGACCTTCAGGAAATTCCATGTCATCCTGGGGTAATTCAAGTTCACGAAATGGTTTGAAGTTCTTAACCTCCAACTTCAGTAGTTTCATTATTCATCCTCCTGAAGTGCGTCAGATGTCATCTTACCTTCTCGTTTACCGACTGCAAACTCGAGAGAAGTTACAGCGATTTTCGTAAGTGTTTCAACATCAAAATTTTTGTCTATTTCAAGTGTTTCAAGATAACCTTTGAAATCAGCCTCTGGGTCTTCAATCAAGTATTCTGACTCTATCTCGGGATAAGAGGCAGCAGTATATTCGGCATCAGCAGATTGCTTGAGTTCCCAGACAAATTGAGCAATATTGTATTCTGAATTGTGTGAGAGAACTTTCTGACGAGCGTTCTCAAGTGCGATTCCTAAATCAAATCCGGTGAGCCTCTTTGATTGACCTTCAATAACTAAGCGAAGTCGAGCCGCGGTCTTGTGATCCCAATCAGCAACAAGACCATTCTTAGAGAACCAGTTTTCAACACTATCAACAACCGATTCTACTGTGTCATCCTCACTAATGGTTATCGTCTCATTCAATACTGGGCGCTTGAATTCGAGATAATATGGTGTGATATCTGGATCTTCTCCAGCTTCAATATCAATAAGCAAGAATCCTTTCTTATCGGAATATTCTCTAAAACTCCATCGCTCAGGAGACCCTGCATACCAAGCATTTGAACTATGCTTAACTTGTCTGTGGTCGTGACCCAAGGCAATGTAGTCATAATCCATACTAAAGATAGCATCATAGAGAGTATTGTCAAGTTTCATACCATGAGTCACTGCTACAGTAGGTCGCAAACGTTCACGTTTTTGGTATGTAGTAATCCAGTCATCATAGATGTCAATCATATTGGAAGACCTAAGGACTGCAGAATCAATGAACGGAAAACAAAAGACATCAAGATTCTCAAAGGAGAATTCCAAGGGAGTTCCTTCTCGAATTGCTTTCTTCAGATCCTGCTGTGTCGCAACCTTAAGCCCAGGAACAGCAAGCCTAAGACTATCAAGTAAGGAAACCTCATAGAACTTGAAAAGACCATGATTCCCCTCAATGATGAGGACCGGAATTCCCGTTTTTGCGATAAAACCTTGCAAGACCTTCATAGCTGTGATTTGTGCATGAAGCGGTGGTTGTGAGTGATTCTTTTCCCAAGGGGAGTTATACAGGTCTCCAGAATGAACAACCACATCCACAGGAGGATCAATCTCTGCAATCTTCTCAAAGAGCTCTGCAAATCGCTCATAGAAATCATTCTCTAAGAGCTGTGTCTTCATCTCTTCGCCCCAGATATTGTGGCGTACACCAGCCCCAGGTCTACTTCCAAGATGGGTATCAGAGATGTGAGCTATTCGTGCACGCATTGAGTCATTCCTCAGAGTATGTGTTTTTCATCTTTCTTTGACTTCTTGTCTTTGTATCTATGTCGGTCCTTCTCATATATTGTATCAAATAAAGGAATCCGAACTGGTAGGGGTAATTCTCTATATGAAGCTGTAACGATTGCTTCACCTCTGGACATAACACGAAATTCATTCTCAAATCCGTTAATATTCACACTGGCATTTTCAATACATGCTCTGATTTCACGTTCATTACCAAGTCGCAAGTTGATCTCGGTGTTCATTTGGCTTAAGATAACATTGTCAAGAACACTCACCTGTTGACTTACGACTAGTAAACCAATATTGAATTTCCGTCCTTGACGAGAAATGTCTTTGAAAACAGACTGTCCACGCATCAGAACAGGATTCAGAATTGACGGAGCCTCTTCCACGGTTACCTGAATTACTGGTAGTTTTCGGGGGTCACGAACTTCTGATGAATCTGAAACTCCGTCTTTACCGTAGAATGCCCGCGCTTGCTGCTTTACACGATTGAAGAATCCAGGGGGTAATCGTTTCTTCCCCTGAGTTTCAAAGTCACCCAAGTTACCACTACTCTTCAAAGCTCGACGCATATCAGATAATGTTCGAGTGACAATTGTGGTCAACAAAAATTGTTCCGTATCGCTCATCAAACTAGTGTTGACAACAAGAATTTTCCCAGTTTCCATTGCAAAGAAGATATCATCAAGAATAGATGTACCTGAATCAATGAAGATTGGAGACCGCTCCAAGAAACTCAATCTACGTTTCACGGCTCTCAGAGTTTGCACAGAAGTTGAACCCGGGATTGAGTCCTCAGCCATATTGAGAATAGAATCAATCCAGTTCTCTCCAGCGGAATGGTACTGTGAATCAATAAAAGAGGACATTTCAGCAGTATACTCTCTAATTGAATAGAGGTCTCGGGGCTGTATCTCGGAATAGAGGATACGAATCTCTCGTGTATAGGCACGGATGTCCCTAGTTGTAGCACTCTTGTGGGTTGTTAGATAATAGAAATCTCCAATTATATCTGTGCGAGTTGATGGACTCATGTCCTTGACGATATTCTGAATTCCATAGTTATCGACACCTTTCGCAAACTCATCATGAGGATCTATACAGAATGCAGAGAGTCTAGGCTTGTCGGCATTCGGATTACGAATAGCATCAAGATTGGTATCAATAATCGATTTGATCAGGACCATCATTAGGTTACTCTTTCCAGCCCCTGTTGATCCGAATATACCTACATGCATTGGAAGATACATAATTGGAATCTTAACAGGAACATCAAGTGTTTTTTCGCCTACCTGTAAGTCCCCAATGTGTACTTCTCCATCAGTTTGACTTGCCAGCATCTCTCGAACGAACTCGTCTGAGGTGCCAGGTACTGGTCGATACACCGATGCCAGATGGTCAGGTAATCGACGTGGAGATTTGAATGTCCACTCTTCCTTCTCATTCTTCTCAGCATAACCTAGCATTCTTCCGCCTAATGAGAGAAGCATATTCCTATCGATTCCTGAAAGATATGCATCACCTTCTACCATGAGTGTACCTGCAATTCTTGACATATCATCCACTTGACGGAGATAATTCTCCAGACCAAGAACCCGAAAGAAGAATACCCGTTCACGTTCGCCACGATCAGAATATATCATGAATATTTCTCCAACGCTGATATCACGATTACGTCCCATGATACCTAGAGTGGTTTGATTTCCAACACCCACTTTTCCGTAGAGTTCACCAAGTCTGTCTTTGTCGATATTCATTTCTATCACATTGAATTGTTCATTGATTGTAGTCTTCACGTAGAGGATGTGTCTTCCAATCACCCAGACCCACCTCTTTCAGAATATCCTTACAGATTTCTCTTGCTAATAACACGTCCTCATAACTTAACTTGCATGATTCATGTGCAAGCGCTAGAGGTACAGGATATCCATACCAACGTGCATCTCTAGACATAAACTCAATCTCACGAAAGAGCGCCTTCTCGTTTTCTCTCGTTGTTCTAGGATCCCCAGAAACAAAGATGTTCTGTAACCACCATATTCTATCAAAATCGATTCTGGAAGGTCTATTGTCTCGGGAGAAGCTAAATAGATAGGGTACAGCAAGCATTGGAGGAATGTAGGGTCGATCTTCTATTATGCGGAGACCTCCACCAGAATCAAACTTGCTGGGTAAATGGCAAAACCATTTCGCACCATCACCAAATTTATCCTTGGCCATCTTAGCAATTTTATGAGCAAAAGGTATCGTGTGATTCTTACTTACTGCACACAGAATGACTCCCTTTTGTCTTGCAAGTGAGCAGAGGTCTCTGAGCATAAATCCACTTGGCATAGAAGGGTAGTGTTTTGTTGGATGCATAAAGACTGACATTGCACCATCGATGAGGACAAACTTTGGATTAATATCACTGGTGAGAAGAGTTCGTATTGCAGCATACTCGCTTGCTTTTCGAAGCTCATCATGAATGACAATATTTGTCAATGACTGAGAACGTGAAACTAAATCTTCCATTTCCCGTAACTTTTCTGATGCGCTAGCGAATTCAGTATCAGAAAAATCGGAGAAAGAGTCAATCTTACCATTTGAATAATCACGGAAGAATGGCAATACTAAGTCGACTATATTCTTTTGAGGATAGATATTCTCTAGAGATTCTGTCATTTTTTTTCTTGCATCATGTGGTACGCTGGAGTGCCAGTGCGCATCTATATCTGGTTGCTCATCTAGTTCATTTTCCAGATGGATTTTATCTATAGGAGCAAAAAAGAACTCACTTCTTGTGTTTGTATCAAGAACAACTGTTGATGTACTTAACAAGTGAACGCGTATGTCATCATGTACCACAAAGCGATCAGTTCCAGATCCATCAACAGCAGCAACTAAATAGTCATCTCCTAGCACTACATCTGAGGGATATGGATTCACAGTTGTGAGTAGTTTTTCTTTGATACGTAATTCATCTTCAACGAGTTTCTCCTGTTCTCTTCGGTTCTGATTGTGTTGAATATCCTTAAACACTGACCTCAAAGTCTTTCTAAATTTCTCCGTGAGAATCTTATCTAACATAGAATCCAATTCACTCCGCACAAGATGATTGGGACCTAGAATCCATCGATACATTGTTCTGACCCAATCATAAAAAGATAGCACTCGGTGTTGAAGAGTTGACCAAAAGAGCGCTTTATGATGAGTAAAATAGCATCTACTCGCAATTTCCTTATTAGCAATGATTTCTTGAAAAATACAAGCAGCAGTGATTCTGGCTCGACTGTGTTTATGAGCTGACGGGACGTGATTGTTTGCTAAATATCACATACTTTGGACATACATCATTCGCATTGGAAGCAAAAGGAACTACAGTTCTACTGAACCCCGGAATCTGGGATGGCAATCCAGTTGTCCCTGATGATTTCGAGGCAAGAATAGTAATTGCAACAAATCATGTAGATGATGCCCTTGGTAATGCAGCAACAATTTCTGTAAACTCCAAAGCCTGGTTTCTTGGAAGTAAAGATGCGGCTGACAAAGCAGCAGAACAAGGTGTAAAACCATGGCTCCTTCATGTTCTCGAAACTGAAGTACCATATGAGGTTCCAAATGTGACGATCATTCCATACTCTCTCTCAAGATCTGATGAAGGGGGTAGAGGGCGCATTGAGAATCTTGGTCTCATAATCGAGATGGGTGGCATGAGAATAGGCTATCTTGGTGATAGTTCTATTCGTGGACTCTTTGAGCAGCTTGAAATGGATATTCTCATCGTACCTATTGGTGGAGGAGCAACATTCCAAGTGAAAGATGCCGTTAGTTTATGTATCGACACAAAGCCGCGTATTGGAATTCCTATGCGATGGACTTCAGAGGACCAACCAAAGAAGTTCTCAAAATATGTTGAGCAATTTGGACAGGGTACTAAACCTGTACTTATGGAGCCCAATCAAGTTCTTGTAGTTCAATGGGCTGCAGGAAACGAATTTCGATACGAGCTAAACTGATATTCTCTAATGAAGTGAATATTGAAGTCAGAAAATTCCCTGACTGGATGAAAATGACTATGGGTGTGCATTAGATGAGTGAGAATACAAAGAAGAATGTGATCATCGATCTCGAAGAATCTGAAAAGATTCAACTGGACGGTGTTAGCAAGCTTGAGAAAATTGATGTTTCAGGTAAGTTGAGTGTCATCAACGTTTCTGAAAGAAGTCGTATCTGGAACGTAAAGGTTCACCTTGGTGATACACGTGATTCAACTGATATCACCGATGAAACACTTTCTGGAGGCGAGATTGACGTAAGTGGCACATGGGAAAGTGCGTACAGTGTTGAAACAAAAGCACCAATCGTGACTCTTACAGAAGTCTTTGATACTTGTGGAGATGTTGAAACAGATGAACCGCACTGGGCTTATGTTAGCAGTAAGGATAATCCAGTGAAAATCACAATCACTATCAAAAATGAAACTGATGGTGAGATTGATAGCATCATTCTCAATAAGACAATTCCACCGGAGCTATCCGATATTGAAATTATTTCTTCCAAGTCTGGCACAGCTGAATTCGATGAAGGCACAAAACAGATTGTGTGGAAAGATTTTGTTATCTACCCTCAGGAGGAAACCAGCCTCGTCATCGGAGCTACAGGACAGGTCCATGACCCTGAAGAGAAGAGCGCAGGTGAAATCGTTCTTACATACAAAGGCGAAGATCAGCAGAGATCAGTATTGAATCCAGACCTAACTGCACTCACAGAGTTTCTAATGGGAATTGAAACCGCTGAAACTGAACCAAATCAATGGGAATGCACACTGGAATGCTCCAATGAGAGTGATATGATTGTAAGACTTGACAAAGCAGAAGTCTATCTCACTCCAGAAGGAGGCGGTGAGAAACAGAAGATGATTGATGCCGCACCCAGCATCGAACTTGCACCAGATCAGGAATGGTCAGCATCTTTCGAGGTTTCAAGTAAGGAAACACCAAAATGCACCCAAGAAATCCTTTACACCCCTGTGAGAATACTAACAAAGAGAGTACTAGGTACCATTGAGAAGACTTCACAGGTGATTCCAGTCTACAAGATAGAATACACAAAGGAGTTTGACCCACCATCAGTGAATAGTTTTGACAAGACCCCAGTTGAAGTTACTATTGAGGTAACCAATGCAGGTACTGCTAAGCTAAACGATATCATCATCGAAGACAATCTCCCTGATGATGTTATGCCACCAACCAGTGAGCATATCACTGTCTGGATACGGGGTGAAGAATTCACTGGAGAATACGATTTCACTATAGATCCAGAAGATCAAGACCCAGAAAAAACACACAAGATTTCCTTCAAGATTGAGAATCTAAAGGATACTATTGGAGAACTTGAACCTGGTGAAAGTGTCAAGATCAATTATGCAGTTATGGCATGGAGAAACCGACCAGAGAAAGAGTATCCATCACCAATCAAATGTACAGCCAATACATATCCAGCAGGAATCCCTGCAGAGGTTGCTAGCCCAGAAGATGGCCACAAGCTTGGTGTCATTTACAAGAAGCGTGCAATTTCAACAAAGAAAGCTATCAATAAAGGCGCAGGTGCTGGTGAGTACATCATCGTGTTGGTAGTTTCTAACAAGGGAGAAGTCACAGCAGAGAATATCGAAATGACTGATTGGATTCCTCCAGGTTTCGAATATGTTTCAACAGATCCTGAGGATGACCAGCCAGAAGTAGTTGTTGTATCAGATGGTGCAAACTTGGTATGGAAATGGGCTCGCATGAACCCAGGTGACCAGAAAAAGATGAGAGTCACCGTACATGGAGAAGGCGAGTACGAACGCCGTGAACCAGAAGTGACTTCAATAT
>JAUWOU010000084.1 GCA_030612005.1 Candidatus Thorarchaeota archaeon
CCCTCGTTATCCGACGTCGAGATAGTTCCTGTTTCTGACCCTGAAATTGATGCATCCGCGGTTCTAGTAAAGAAATTTGGTCCTGTGTCTAAAGAGCTTCTTTCCAAGGCTACACCGAGCAAGATACTCTATAGCAAAGCATCACATGAATACCTCTTTGCATCTGAGAAGGATCATCGAGAAACAATCTCTGTTGATCGTCTAGATACTGAGCCCTCAGTAATCATCAATTGGGTTGCAGCTGGTATTGGTACCAGTGGGTTTGAGTTAGACCAGTTGATCCATGAAGATGGTTTCACATTCGTTTGTTTTCGAAGTGAAGGCGTTCGAGTTATCTTCTCAGTTGGAAGCAGTGAATCAAAAATCTGTGCTCCAGTGGTCATCGTTGGTATTGATCGAAGAGTTGTTGCATCAGCAGCTGATAGAATCCGAAGTTCGCTTCACAAACATGAATAATACAATTCCTCAATCTGCGCGCAATGCTTGTTCTTATAAGGGCATGAACGAAAAGCGATTTGGTGCGCAATAGAATGAGCAAGGAAGATATTCGACCTCCAGTTAATCTGAAGATTTCCTCAATGACAGACTTGGCAAGAATGCTAGTATCCTGGTCACAAAGGGACCGACCTGCAAGCATGCTCTATTTCGAGCACAAGGGTAAACACATCTATGGTACATTGATTTCCAATCATGGTTACTATGATTACTATGGATTGCCACTCTGGGTTCACATAGAAGGTGAAGGACCACCAGAGGCTAATTTCCTATCTTATACCACTAGACCTAAGGAGAAGGTAGAATTCGTCGAATCACCTTCAGATGCTGGACCGATGGTTCTTCATCTCCCTATTATCCGTTTGACTGAGAAACTGGAAATTCTCGACCTTTGAACCTGATTTGGTGTTCATACGTCAGTATAATTCTCTGGGCGAAGCTCGGAGATAGCTTACTGTAGCAAGTGCTGCATATACGATGAATGCTAGCCATATTATTGATGAAATTAGAATCAGGTTTGTCTTGAAGAAGAGTTCAACAACTAGGAACAATCCAATAACGAAGATATTTGATGCCCCGCCCATTGTACTGTCGCCACTGACCTTCAGCACCATTTTCACAAGCACCATTATTATCACAATTACAAGTGAGATATAATTGATATAGCTAGTAAATAGAATCGATAGATCCAAGAATGGTAGAACACCAAGAGGAGTTGGAATTGGTGGAAGGTACATGAACAGAAATATAATGAAAATAACAAATTCTCCAAATCTAATCCACGATGTAGGGGTTTTGGTGTATACTTCTCCGTAGAGCCCCTTATCGTATTCTTTAGCTACATAATAGATGAAGTATACAGGAGCTCCAAAACTCAACGCATTGACAAGGCATTGAGCAACGCCGTATGTAATATTCAACCAAAAGTCTGTCCAATTTTGGAGGATGGTTGCCCACAGATCGATATACATTGGGAAGAATTCTATCATTACTAAGGCAGGTAATATACACAATCCAATTGCAACAATTACCCCAAGGAATGCTGCAGGTTTTCCCCCGCCCAATTTTCCGACTCCCACACGATAGAAGACATGTCCAGCAACAACGAGTCCTTCGATGAGTGCAATGACAGGAGCGGCCATTGGGAGAATGAAGATCATCAGTATGAACGCGGCATTTGCTCCGTAAAACACTCTCCATCGTAATGGAACTGCAGTAATGGTTTCATCCATGATATGGATAGTATTTGCTAATCTGTATCGTTGATAGTATATTGTACCTACCCATGGGACCGAAAATACAGTTGGAGCTGCGATGAAGTGGAATACAAAGTCTAACCATGGGTCTCCAAATGGTGTCATCTGGGGAATAAACAACATGAGTATGAAGAAATAGATTGGACCAATAATACCCATAATTACAACTGTAACTCGTGAAGCCAACCAATCAGGACTCAATCTATACTCTCCATGAATCTCATTTCGTGAAACAGATATAAGTTTGCGCTGAAGGTCGGTTAAAATTACATTATATTAGAATCGACCAGTATTGGACACTTGATAGATAACTGTTGGAATTTATGGACCTGACTCATTGTGTATTGTTGAGCATTATATTCCGATTGAATATGGTTCTTTCACTCAAAGCAACATTTCTAGAAGTACTTGACCTTGAGGCTCTTGTTAATTTTCTGAATCTCTTTGAAATGTTTGTCCATAGTATGAAGAACAAGCTCTCTATTGATTGCAATTGCTGCAATAACAATGTCAACTGCAGGAACAGGTTTTCCTGCCTTTAACAATAGGATTGCTAACTTGAATCCTATATCATAATCATCTTTTCCTGGAATAATTACATCAAGACCATTGATTGCAGCAGCTTTAGGAAACTCGATTAGATTAAGGGTTGTAGTTGCTCCTTCAATTATTGCGATTCCATCTCGCAAACGTTCTATCAGGATGTTTGTGTCGTAGAGCGGCGTTCCCATTCCATCTTCCTCATCTTCTCATAATGTTTCTCAGCTTGGTCTATGGATATCGAATCAAGGTCAACTCCAGTATCTCTTGCTAGGTTTGCGTAATAATCTGAGTCGAGAGTTTCACTCCCCCTCAATCGATCTAGATATTCTATAATTGCTTTTCGAACGACCTCGCTCCATTTGATTTCTGGATACTTTTTCATTAATTTCCTAATCTCATCAGGAATCGATAGAGTTATGTTTGCCATATTGTAATTAGTGTGTTTTCACATATTTAAGTGTGTTCACATAATAACTATAATTGTATGGAGTGATGATCATTCATAGATAATCAATGACTCTAGACAAGAAATTATCTTCATTCTAGATAAAGGTCCAGATATAAGTTTGCGTTCCAAAGGTGTCGTTGACAAAGACCTCAACACCATATAGATTCCTACTGGTAATGGTTCTATATTAGCTATACTTCCTTCCTGAATAATGATGAAATTATTGGTGTCATTCACCCATCATGTATCAAGACCTGAATAATCATCATTCTATTGCCAAGACTATTTTGGTTACTAATAATAGACAAATTAAAATCATCCCCAATAATAGAGTGACAAGTGCCGAGCTTATTATGCCATTTCTAGCAATGACTAATTTTATCACTGCACACTATTACAAGAGATATCTAGTGGATGGTGTTGGTGCTAGAGTGTTTATTGGTGCAGGTTTCTGTATTCTAAATACATATGTATGTGCATTTATGGTTGGAGTGATGTTGGCGATGGCCCTTACTGTTCATGAAATGCAAGTAATTGAATTCCAACAATGAGGTGTGTTATATGGAGATTGTAGTTATCCTTTGGATCTTGATAACGATAGTCACTATCTATAGTGAACTAGCAAATCGAATTGAAACTGAAGTACCATTGAAGAAACTCTCCAAGACGATACTTCAGAACTCCATGTACAACTTGATTCTTTACCAATCATTTGGAGGGATATTGTGAATCGATATAAATACAACTTCAATGACAATGAAATTAACTCAGTAGGAGTGAAATATATTTGACTCTTATTTTTGAGAGTGTTTACTTCACTCTATATGTGCTTGCTGTGTGGATTTATGTGTATATAGCAACAATACTTCTAACTCCGAGAGGAAAATTGTATTTTGAGCGGCGATTAAAGAATCCTATAGATATCAATGCAAGAAACGCTCAATTGATATCTCTTGTCGTTTGTGGGTCTGGAACAGTTATGGTAGTATTGCTCCTAGCACCTATTTTCATCACTGTAATGGGAATTCCTGATTGGATCGATTTTGGAGTTGCATTCTTAGGTGCGGCAATCATCGAAGTATATGCGTACTCCCGGAGAAGTCGTGAGTATGTGTCTAAAAATAAATGACTACATTTTCATCAAATGATTGGACTTTCAGAACACTCAACGTGGATACATACCCAGTATGAGAATAGTATGTAGTATGAGAATGGAAAAAAACATTCCCATACCAAGTGAATAATGGGAACGAGAGATACCACTGGCAGTCTATGAAGCTTGAGAGAGGGTGATTAGTGAGCGAAACTTACGAACGTTTCATATACAACACCTTCTTTGGTCTTGTTCTTTTTGAAAACCATTTGAATTGATAGTGTTTGATAGATACTGGGTACAAATTTCATATAACGAGGATTTATTTGGAAAGGTCTCATCGCTTGGGCTAATCGCCCTGTCGACAAAAAGCGCTTCAGGGAATAGAGGAGTGAGTAGTGTGTACAAACGTAAGCTAACCGCGTCTAGTTTCGTGAGGAAAAGCAAACTAATTATTGGTCTTGATTTTGTAGCTGATTTGAGTAGCAAAGATTCAGCAACAATGAAGACCGAACGGGACCGTCTTGAACAAGCAGCCCTTCAAGTAATTTTACAAACTGCAGAACATGCTGTGGCATTCAAGATAAACCGACATCTAATTCTCCCCCTTGGAATCTCTGAGGGAATCCCAAGAATTGTAGATAAGATCCACGATGAAGGTCTTACTGCTATTGTAGACTGCAAGTTGAATGATATTGGAAATACAAACAAGGTAATTACAAAGTACTATTTCGATGCTGGATTTGACGCGATTATTGTAAATCCCTTTGTTGGAATGGAGGGTGGTCTCGATAATGTATTTGAAGCTGCAACAAATAGGAAACGGGGTATCATCACACTTTGTTACATGTCCCATCCTGCGGCAAAAGATGGTTATGGCCTTATTATAGCTCCTGATGAAAAGGTGAAGGACCCTGAACCCCTCTATATTCGATTTGCTAGACAGGCTCGACTCTGGGATGTGGATGGAATAATAGTAGGAGCTACTCACCCCGAAAAGATCCGAGAGATTCGTGCTGTATTGGGTGACGATATTCCAATTATCTGTCCTGGCGTGGGAGCTCAGGGTGGAAGTGCACGCGATGCTGTTGATGCTGGAGCTAACTTTGTGATAGCTGCTCGATCAATAATTGAGGCTCCTGATCCGGCCGCCGCCGCCGCTTCCATTATCTCAGAAATTCAATAGTTCACAATCTGAAAGTATGCTCGATTTGAACGAACATTAGTGTACATCATAGACCAAATACGGACTCTCAAACCATGACCAATCAGAAACATCTAAAGGAGAACTCATTCATATCATGTACAGAAGTGAGCATGCTTCTGATAAGCGCATCAATCCCCGGAGTAGTTTTCGTTGGCAAATGAACGCGGTTATAACTTTGCAACTTGGACGAATTTTATCGAGGAATCACAAATTAGAACCTTGCTCAAATACAAGGTGAAGTACTATTTTGGTGGCGGGAAACCCGGCATCATGCCTACCGATATCTTTGCAGACATTATGATTGATATCAGTAACAGGTACAAAAAGGATTCCAAACTAGCACTTGATGATTTCAATTATGGCCCCACCGGCGGACAACCTTGGTTCCGCAAGACCCTTGCGAAAAGGCTCAGTGATGTTCGTAAGATTCCTATTAACGGTGAGGATCAATGGGATCACGTTACAATTACCAATGGGTCTCAGCAGGCTCTGTATGCTATCCTCGATACCCTGATTGATCCAGGTGATGTAATCATAACACCATCCCCAGCATACTTGGGCTTTCTAGTTCCTGCAGTCAAACTTGGAGCTAGAGTTCTAACAGTGGATACAGATAATGATGGCATCATACCCGAACAAGTAGAACGAGCCGTTCATCTTTCAAAGATCAAATTTGGAAAAGTTCCTGATCTTCTCTATGTGGTTCCTGATAGTGATAATCCAAAGGGTACAACGTTACCAATGAGTAGACGCCTAGCCCTCTTCGATATTTGTGAGAATCATAACATCCTCCTTCTAGAGGACTCAGCATATGCAGAAATACAATTCGAGAATAATCTGAAAGCAATCAAAACTCTTGACAAGGACAATAATCGAGTTGCGTACCTTGGTACTAGTAGCAAGGAAGCAGCAGTCTTGAGAGTGGGTTACTCGGTATTGCCTGAAAATGTCCGAGAACAAGTTCTCAAAGATAAGGGCTACCTTGACCTTTGCACAGCAACTTTAGTTCAGCGTATCCTAGACGAATACTATTCCAAGTATATTGACCAAGCTTTGAATGTAAGCGTCCCAAAGTACAAGGAACGCTATGAGGCAATGGCTACGGCAATGGATGAATTCTTCCCACCAGGTGCAAGAACTGACCCAACTGGTGGTTTCTTCATATGGTGGAAAAGTGAGGATCCAAACTTCAACTCTAGCGAGTTTATGGAGCGGGTTGCTATCCCCAGTGACATTCTTTACGTGCCTGGTGGTCCATTCTACCCAATTGTTGGTCACAGACTCACTGAGGATGGTAATGATATCATTGCTAGTGTGCCAGAAGACAATACAATGCGGTTAGGATTTTCCTATGCAACAAGCGATGTGATTGCTGAAGGTATAGAAAAACTAGGCAAGCTCATGACCAAAGAAATAGGTTAATGCGGTTAGAAACATTGGGAATATCTCAATGTCTTCCTACACCGTGAAATTGATGAACATTGTTGCTCCATTCTTCATTTGACCAACATACGCTCTTTCGTAAGGTCCTAACAGATCTCCAAAGCCTGAATTTATCGTCCACTCAATCCATGACCACGAGGACTCCTGTCCAAGCTTTCCTTCTGTGAATTGACCAAAAGTCCAACTCAGATACCGTTCTATATCGAATTTATGATTCAGTAAACTCTCAGTTTCTTTTCCTTTCGTTCCTGCTATCTTAGCTTCAAGTTCATCACGTTCTTGATTCAGTTTAGAGTGTGTTTCGAGAATCAGACTATTTAGATTTGACAGTGCTTCATTCATATCATCAAAACGGTTCTTCTTTCTGAATCTAGAAACCTTTCCACTAAGACTAAACATATCTCGTCTATGAAGAACTGTATTCCCTTTTTCTTCCAAATCCCGCGCTAATTTTTCGTTCCAAGGTGTGTTGAAGTACACTCTTGGATATCTGGCAAATAGAGGAAACGGAATTGACATTGCCTGTGCAGCTGGAATGACTTGGGAATAATATGCGGCTTCACCGGGACCTCCAACATGCACAACTGTTGGAATAATTGTATCAATAGCCATCTGTCTTGAGTCTACTCTTAGAGATAGTTGCTGTCCCACTTCACCAAGGTATGGACTATCTGTTGATGTTTCAATCTCAATAGGCTCGGAACAGGAGGGACATTTTCCAGTTAATAATGCAGTATTTCCTTGATCCTCATAGTGAAGTTCTGTTCGAGAACTATTGCATTCTTTATTGGTACATTCATAATAGAATGGTACATAGTCTTGGCTTCTTCTTCCCATGCCCGGATTGAAGCCTGCATCGGTAATCTCAGTAGTTATCTGGTTGATTGTCTTCAGGAATCGTTCTCGATTTTCACGAGCGAGCAGAAATTCCAAACCTTCTGTCAGAAGTTCTCGAATTTTTGGATGTGACGCAGGAACAAGTGGAACTCCTAAATTACCCTCAGTATTGAACAGTCTACCAAGAATCCGTTTTACCCACTCGCCAAATGTTGATGAGTTGTTATAGCTCCACCTAGTGATTGAGAGCGCCTGTTCTAGTCGCTCATTGATTAAGCTACGCGATGCTCCTTCAAGTGCTTTGATCATAGGCCTGTAACTATTGCGAATCTCTTCTTCTACATGATTATACCAGTCATTCCCAGGTAGTGGAAGTATATTGACTGGTGAATGTTCAAATCCTTGTGGAACAGGTAAACTCACTAGTGTTCCGCCCTTGCCAAAAACGGGTACACGGATATTGGTTAACTCTGGTTGGACTATATCATAATCTGCGACACAGAAATATGTTGAAAGATTAACATCTTTTTCAGCACACAATTCTGCTATCCGTTTTGCTGTTATTGGTTTGTTGAGAATATACGCTGGTCCCCCAAGTACAACTGTTTGATGAGCTGATTCCACAGCACCATCTTTCAGTAATTCGATAGAAGATTTCACCTCTGGTGTTAAACTTCCAAATTCTCTATTTGCTGAAATCAGAGCTTTCTCAAGGAGATCCATTTTCTCATCGATGTGCCACAATGTATTGGTATATTGTTTAAGCAGGTTTGCAGTTCGTTCAGCAAATCCATCAAGAGTGATAGGAGGGGAGCTGTATAGTTTCTCAGCTAGCTTCTCATTCTCTCCCTTCCAGATGAAATCGTGATATACGGTATTAACACTGGGAACCAAGTAAGCATCCTCCAATTATTTTCCTGTTGCTTCTTCAAAGACCTTTTCGTACATCGATACTATTCTCTCTGCTGTGAATTTATCCTCAACCCGGGCAAGTCCTGCCTGTCCAAATTTCTTTCTTGCACTTTCGTTTTCAAGCAATTTGAGCAATTCTTCAGCAAATTCTTCTTTTTCATAACCCTTGGTTACAACTCCATCCTTTCCAGGACGAACTAACTCGGGAATACCTCCCGCTGGAGTGGTAAGCACAGGTAGCTTACAAGACATTGCTTCAAGGAGAACAAGTGGCATTCCTTCTAATGTTGAATTCAGAACAAAAATATCCGCAGAGCACATGATCTCCTGCATATTACTCTTAATGCCAAGTAAGTGGATGTTATTGCATAATTTCAATTCCTCTATCTTTCGTTCAACTTCAATTCGTGTAGGTCCATCACCAGCTATGACAAGTCTTGCATTCGGATTAGCATCTACTACAATTCTCATTGTTTCAACAAGTTGAACAACACGCTTTACAGTTCTGAAGTTTGACGCGTGGAGGATTATTTTATCATCAGGGCTAATCTCGAAGGCATCTTCTTCCTTTCTTAACGAAACGCATCCACTCTCAACAACTAATCTGATACCTGTGACTTGCGAAAAAGTTGCTGTATCGATAAAGTTTGGAATGACGTGAATCTCTCTCTCAATTCCCAATTCCTCATGAGCTTTCTTCTTCAGAAATTCCGAAACTGCAGTCACGCCATCTGCTTCCTCAACAGTGTGGTTCACAACCGGTTTGTAAGCGGGATCAAGGCCTAAGGTATGAACATCCGACCCGTGTAATGTTACAACATAGGGTGTCTTGACTATCTCGCGAGCCATGTAGGCTGCCATGGCGTGAGGTATTGCGTAATGAGAGTGGATCAAGTCTAGTTCAGATCTTTTTACCACTTTGATGATTTTTGAAGTCAATGCCATTGTATATGGAGGCCCTACTGCTTTGAAGAGCGGATAGTCGAATCTATCTACAAGGTCTACGTGGAGTCCTTTCGTTTGTTGCCACATCATGGAGAAAGGTCTCTGATAGGTGATGAAGTGTAAAATATGTCCTTTTAGGACCAAGTGTTGACCAAGTCTTGTGGCTAGATGTCCACTGCCACCTACTGATGGATACAGATTGACTCCAATACGCAATTAAAACACCTTCTGCAAAAGATGGAATTGTTCCCCTTTAAGGGAAATGGTTTGGATACAAGAAACCTTACTTCTTGGCAGGACACACTTTCTAGTGTTCCTACATTGAGAATACATTGTTCATTTTGTGATGTGCTGCTCTTCTCTCATCATTTTGACACACTCCTTCATAAAAAAATGTATGAGTTCTTATATTCCCATCAACATGAAATTGTATGCAAGGACTAGGTATGTGGACTAGGTCAGTTGTTCGAGGAACAACTAATCGACGTGTGCGACTTAAAGCCCGAAAGAAGAAGCTTTCTCAAGGGATGTCCTTACTCTCTAAGAAGGGACCAAAATCAGGTTCTGGAGAGTCCGCGGCTGTTCACTTTGTCCAATCGGACCTTGTTTGTTTCAGTGATGGAACCTGCAAGAGTGATAATGACCCCGCCGTGGTAAGAACTATGGAAACGCTCTCTGTTGCTGGAAGTGATGTTCCAGTAATAAAACAGGAGAAAGAAGCCAGGTCTTCAGGAGGGATCCCATCCCAATGAACGTTGACAAAGCTCTTGCTAACTCGTTGGTCCACTGGATTAATGGGAGTGGTGACACTGGTAGGAGACGGGTGGAACATAGAAATTTCTTACAGGTGAGATTCACTCACTTCAAAATGTAAGATTTAGGTTAGATTCCAAAACTTGATTAGATGCGAGAATAACCTGCCAGTTATGGACTCTATTCTAGTTGTTGTTGCGCATCCTGACGATGAGAGTTTGGGAGCTGGTGGAACAATACGGAAACATGGTGACTTGGGTATTCCTGTAGATGTTCATTGCATGACTGGTACTGAAATCCGAAATGAGGAGATGAAGGACGCCTGTTCAATACTTGGAGTTCGGAATCTCTATCTAAGTGAACGCGATGATTTTGCTGTTGATATGAGTCTTAGAAATGAAGTAGTGGGTGCTATTCTCAAGACCCGACCCACTATTGTGATCACACACTTCTCTGGTGATTATAATGTCAACCATCAGCAATGTGCACAAATCGTATTCGAAGCCGTGGAATGGGCTTCTCACACCACAATCTTTGACGATGCTCATAGAGTCAAACGCATCTACAATATGGAGATCAATACGCTAATCTCAAGACCTCATGTTCATGTTGATATCACTGACACCTACAAGTATGGACTAGGTGCCCTCAAGAAACACGAGTCTCAGATCAAGAAAGCTGATTCCTTCTACGAAAAACTGTATGATGCTAGAACTCTCCTAAGAGGCGCTCAAGCAAAATGCAAACGGGCTGAGGCTTTTTCAATAACACTTCCTGAACATGCCGGTCCATTCTATAGAGAAAATAGTGTTGAGCGGTTGATATAGGCTTATTCAGCCGTCAGCCTTTTTCCTTCTAGCAGCGAGCAGTTGTTTTAATTCTCCCATCATGCTTCCTCCCCCACCTGCTGCTGGTGGTGGCGCTGCTTCTGGAGCTTTTGCAATTGTGGCAATTGGTTCTCCGCCTTCAGCTGGTGAATCACCTGCAGAAACAGCTGCGCCGCTGGCGATACGACTTTGAAGAGAATCAATCTTTGATTCAAAGCCACTAACTTGAGTTTGGAGCTGATTAACTGTTCCTTGGAGTTCATCAATGGCCTCAATTAGCTTTGTAGTGATGATACTGACAACTTCTCCAAGTTGGCGAATCTTCTCGCTATTGGGGTCTTGAAGCGCCCATTCGAATTCATCCATAACAGCGTCTTCAAGTTCTTTTCTTTCGTCGCCCATTAATATAGCTCCATGAACTATGCTCTGTGATTCTAGTATCGCTATAAACATTGTTTACATTAAATTTACTATACTTTATTGATTGTTTTCTCAACAATAGATTTAGCTTTTTCAAGGGTGCTACCAACAAGCTCCTTTGTAGGACCCTCACATGTGATTCTAATCACTGGTTCAGTACCAGATGGTCTCACGAGAATCCAGCCTTCCTTCAGAGTTACTCCAACACCATCCACCGTGATGACTTTCTCTACATTCTCCAACCCCTTAGGGAGTGTGTCTACAAGGATTTTCATTACAGTTTCCTTCTTCTCATTTGGACACTTCAATTTGGTCTTCATCAGTGGGTATATTGGAATCTCAGAGATCAATTCTCCAAAGCTCTTACCAGTACGAGCCATCCTCTCAAGAATTAAGCATGCAGCTAGGAATGGTTCTGGTGCAAGATGGAAATCTGGAAGAATGAATACTCCACATGCTTCTCCTCCCATCAACGCCTCTGATTCTTTCATCTTCACAGCAACTTGAATGTCACCCACTGGTGTTCGTATGGTTTCACCGCCTCCTTTCTCCACAATCTCATCCAGTGCCAATGAGCTATCAACCGTCGTTACAATGACTCCCCACTTTGCTCTCATGAGATAATCCTGGGCAAGGAGTGCTATTGTCCTGTCGCCTCGAATTACTTCTCCTTTTTCAGTCACAAAGACTACTCGATCACTATCACCATCATGAGCAATTCCCAGGTCTGCACCTGTTTGCTTTACCATCTCCATGAGGTCTCCAAGTGACTCCTCTTCTGGCTCTGAAGGTCTACCTGGAAAATGACCATCTAGGTGTCCATTGATTGTGATAACTTTACTACTAAGTTTCTGAATCAGATAAGGAGCTAGAACACATCCAGCTCCATTTCCGGGATCAACAATAACTGTGAAGTTCTTCGAGCGAATCAGTTCTGGATCACATTTTCCAAGAATTGCTTCGATGTGTTCATCCACAGCGGTTTCGAGAGTCAACTCCTCCCCAAGTTGATCCCATGCAGCTACTGTGAATTTCTTTGACTCATAGATTTTCTCCAGCTTTCTTTCCTCGTCTGAAGTGAAGCCCATGCTGCTCTTTGACCAGAATTTGATTCCTGTGTATTCCGGGGGATTATGAGATGCAGTGACCATCAATCCCGCATCATATCCCTTACTCATTGTAAGATATGCTAACGTGGGAGTTGGAATGATTCCTGCTCGTACCACATTTACACCTGTTGACATAATTCCAGCTGAGAGCGTATCCGCCACCATCAATCCTGTCGTTCTAGCATCTCTTGCCAAGAGAACAGTACCACTGCCAACCAGAGTGCCTAGAGCTTTCCCGAGATTTAGTGCCATCTCAAGATCGAACTCTTTCCCATAGATTTTACGTACACCAGTTGTTCCAAAGAGTTTGTCAGCCATCGGAATCACGATTGCCTTAGCGACACGCAACAGAGAAAAAGCTAACTGATGAGCGATAACTCAATATATCCAATATTGTCTACATTCTTAGTGGTGGGTAGATATGCCGTTCTTTGAACACGACAAGGCCAAGATACACTATGTTGATGTGGATAAGAGAACGGACAAATCAATAGGTCTTCCTTTGCTCTTTGTTCACGGAGCAGGCTCATCACACATCACCTGGGCTCTGCAACTGAAAGAGTTCTCCAATACAAATAGGTGCATAGCGATTGACCTCTCGGGTCACGGCAAGTCCGAAGATATCGCTGATGATGTTTCCATTGACCCAGGTTTCGTACTTGAGGTTGACTCTCTTGTAAAGCATCTTGATCTTGAGAATTTCATTCTCGTAGGTCATTCCATGGGCGGTGGAGTTGCTATGTCCTATGTTTTGAATGACGAAACAGTTCAACCAAAGGCACTGGTTCTTGTTGACTCGTCTCCCAACCCTGACTTAACGAAACTAGCACTTGGTTTGGTTAAGGATGCTGTAGAGGAGAGACTATTCCTCCTGAGAGGTCAGGTATTCGAAGATTACACTGACACATACAAACTGAAGAAGTATGAAGATGAGCTGCGTTCGATGAATCTGAAAGGTCTACAACGAGACCTGCTTGCTTCTCACAAGTTCAATATCACGGATAAATTAGTGAATATCAAGGTGCCAACTTTTATTCTTGTGGGCGAAAATGATGATATCATCTTACCTTCTGTTGTGAAGGATTATGCGAAACTAATCCCTCGGGCTGACTTTGCAGTAGTAAGAAGAGCACATCATGTTCCGATGATTGAACGGCCAGATGAGTTCAACAGACTTCTACGGGAATTCCTGACTTGGGTCGAGGAGAACGCCTAGTTCACAATAGCTCATTCCAGTTGGGTTTCTGATACTGGACATAGGAGCTTATTAGGCACAGTGCCGACATTGTCAACTATACCTGTACGGTGAAGATTATGCAACTTGACCAATTCTATATCTCAATAATTCCGATCACTCTAATGGACGCAATCGCGATTGGAGCGGGAGCTGGTTTTCTAGTTAGTACCTATTTTGGAATTAAATTGAAGCGCAAGGATAGTAATGCCTTTTCCTGGTTGTTTGGGATTGCCGCTGCCATCATTATTGGAACCATTCTCGGATTATTTACAATGAATGCAGTTGGTTACATTACGGTCTGGAACGGTTCATCTCTTCTAGGATTACAAGGAGCTGACCTCATTGAATGGAGTGATACTATAGCAGCAGCCTATGCACCTTACCAAATGCAAGCAGCGGGATTTGCCATGATGGGTACCCTCTTTGGTATCGGCTGGGGATATGGTATTGGCCGAAGA
>JAUWOU010000265.1 GCA_030612005.1 Candidatus Thorarchaeota archaeon
CTATACCTGCTTGATCCCCATGGTCCGTTACATAGACAAAGAGTGAATCTGAACTGTCCATCACTGAACTCAAGTACGTGAAGGTTTCATTCATACCTTCACTTGTACCTGGGTAGTCAACATTGATATTTGTTTTATCGCCCGTTCCGTTATTATATAGTACAAAGATATTGTCAGGATCATAACCTCTAAGCAAGAGTAGCACATAGAACCATGTTATGTGGTTCCAATAGCGAGGATACGCATACCAATTTGTGTAACCTCCACTGAATAGAACTGCATATTTTGTTGGATTATGATCCACAAAGGTCACATCCTCTGGAAGGATACCTGGAGAAAAGGTTGATTCATTGCATCCAGGAAGGGGAACTGCATCTGCATGCAAAACCTGATGTGATTGATATGCGATTCTCAGAAAACCTTCATCTTCATCTTCATATTGAATTGTTCCAGTCATACTTATCCAAAGACCGGCTGAAGAGGAGAGAGTTACACCTGAGATGCCTGATACTAGGAGACGATTACTTGCACTAAGCTGATCTGTCCAGAAGTCTTGCGGATGCGTCACAAGAAGTGCAAATTCTCCAGCTACAACTACATAGCCTTCTACTGTGACTGTTTGCCCAATGTACTGGGCAATATTGTCTCCGGTGAGATTCCCAATTTCAAGGCTGATACTCTGATCAAGAACCGTGAAGTAGTATAGAGTAGCAACATTGGTGCCAACAAGAATCAGCACTAGTATTATCAGCGATCTCGAACCACCCTTTGATGTCTTCTTCTTTGGCATCTAACTACCTCAATGTCGATACTCTGATGCTTATCAGGTATCCATAACGCTCTAATTTCCACAAGCTTGTAATAAGCAATTGTATTTTCTTAGCAATCACAAATAATGAAACTACTCAGAAACATGTTTCCTACATTTCAATAGTTTGCCAGAAATCATGTGTTGGAGGTTCTGCATCTGGATGGACGTCATTATCCCAATAAAACTCAAGGCAATAGTCTGCTTGATACAGAGTCTGAGGCGTGAGTTTTCTTCTAGACTTTTTATTCAACTCCTTTTCAGATTCCCCTGTCCAGCAATATGAGAGATATGCGATCTCACGGTCTTCTAGATGCTTCACAGAATCAAAGACTGGACATCGGTCAAATCTTAATGCAACTTTGTGGTCATCATAGCTTACAACTGTTAGTTCGAAATTGCTCTGACCAGTTTCTCCTTCCCTCATCCAACCCTCAGTGATTTCCTTGATTGGCGGGTAAATTTCTTCATTGGAGGATTTGATTGCATCCTCTGTTGCTCGATAGACCAAATCTTTCCAGAGTTGAATTCCTTCCTCTCTATCCATGATATCTACGATTGCTTTCACTCGATGATACCTGAAAACGTTGGTTGCTTTCAACCAGTCTAAGAGACCTACCTCTGTTTCTTCTGATGCTGGAACATAATCTACTGGCAGATTCATCGTTTTCACTGAAAATAGAACGATGAGATTCTTCAAATCGCAGTATCTACTAAGAAATTCCAGATTCTTTAGTTTATCATCTAAATCCAGATTTATGATATCTACTTTGAATGAACCTATCTCATTACTCAGACGCTTCTCAAGAGCTCGTACATAATCAGTAACTCTCTTTGGTCTTAGTTGAGTCATGTATCTAAGTACAGTATCTAGGCGAGTACAATTTTCTGTAATCACATCTAGTGGATTGATCATTCGCGTAGGATCTGATACGGACCTCTTGTAGTGTTTTACTATCATGGTCATGTTACTGCTTCCCGAATCATTTTGACTATCTCTTTTGTTGACCTAACTCACACTACGTTATCTTTCCCGCGTATAGTTTACGGAAGACTCCTTATCGATATATAAGTGTGACTTTCGAAGCATCTCCGTAACAAAGGTTTAATAGGCAAACCATTATTGTTGCTCAATTTGTTTCACAAATTAATGAGAGGAGAAAACAATGAAAGTACAATACAAGAAATGGGAATCTGGCAAGGGTCTTGAAGAGATTCAAGCTACTATCTATACAGAGGTTTCCGGGCTTCCTGCACAAGCAGAACAAATTGGACCTCGCAATGATGAACGTGGATTAGAAGCTACACGTTATGCATTAACCGAAGATGGTAAGCCTCTTGCATATGTTACATCTTCAACTTCTCAGGATGAACCTTGGAGAGGATTCATCGGATATCCATGGAGCTTGAAGGATTGCCCAGCTGAAGTCAAGGACAAGATCTTTGATGAACTATTAGACCATGTATACAGCAAGGATGGGATTCAACAGATTCGAACTGGTGTTGTTATCGGTTCGAAGACAAAGAAGGAGCAGATCAAGTATTTCAAAAAGAAAGGATTTGTAGAGGCTGAGAGATACTATACTTACAGCAAAGACCTTGACATCGAAAAATCAGCTGCAATGGATGTAAAGGAGAAATTCGAAGGAAAAGAAGCTGAACTCACTAGTCGAGTTGCCGCTGAAAAAGACATTCCAGCTCTTGTCGAGCTTTGCCTAGCCGATCCGCATCTGCGTAAAGCCTTTCCCGATGAAGAAGCATTCTCAGCTTACTTCAAAGATAGAGTTCTCAAGGATGGACACTGTGTTATGCTGTTTGATGGTAACAAACTTGTTGCTGCTTCAGCACCTCTTAGATTCAAGCCTGATGGGAATATTCTGAGAGGCGAAGAGGAACGATACATATTGCGATTCACAGCATCCCTCCCTGGATATGAATTCTCATGGAACCGACTTACTGTGGAA
>JAUWOU010000126.1 GCA_030612005.1 Candidatus Thorarchaeota archaeon
CAATGTTCTCAATGATGTACTTGGGACATTGTTCAGAGCTGGATACCGTGGACTCAGATGGAGTCAGGAGGACATAGAGAGGTTCAGGGAGAGAGTTCTCGGTCAATAAATCAAAAATAAAATTGAACGTTAGTTTCATTATGAAGATAATATACTAATAATGGACAAATTCGCGAGGTGGGAAACTATAGTGTCAGTTGCTAGAAGATGGAAGGATCTTTGGAGAAATATATAGCAAACTCCAGTCAATGAACCAACCTTAATCAAAATTCCCAATGACCATGTAGATAATAAAAGCCAGATTCAGGATACAATTACCAAAGACAAGCATTACTTCGAAATTCGAGTATCAAGCTCTTTTACAATCACCTTGTACACCTTGAATGAAATCAGTCCAGTTATTATAAAACTAATAATCCAAGCTACAAGAGGATTGAACAAGATTGCATTGTTCAGAGGGTGTTTGAGAAAGAAACCAATCGCTCTTTGGGTCTCTTTCCTCATAAAATGGCGCAGTTACTAAAGGCTCTAAGCAATACACGTTCAAGTCATTGGCTGTCGTTCTATGAGTCGATACGGCAGAAATATCGACTTGATATGGTCCACGAAGCAATAGACCACGCAGAGAGGAATGTTCATCCTCCCTTCGATATGGAATAAGTTTGACCTGTTCTTCATACTCCAAACCAATGTCATGGAGTATATTGCAACATGACTCCTAAAGCTCGGCTTCACCGAGATAGAAGGTTATTTCTTACTTTCTTCTTGGATTCTATAGAGGATGAAGTTGAGAAATAAGAGAAATGGAATAATCCTAGTTATTATTATTCTATCATCATTAAGTGTCTTCTCTGACATCAATGCAGAACTGGTTGTTCCTAACGATCCAACTTCAATAGAGGGAAAACCTGAGCTAGTGACTGGTGCCATCCAAATTACGGTCATTCCAGTCTATTTTCCTGATTGTCCACCTACATTACCTCTGGCTAATATCTCGTCGATGATTTTTGGAAATATCAGTGACTATTTTTTTGAGGAATCCTACGGAGCAGTCTGGCTTACAGGCTCAGTTCTCGACTGGTTCAGTGTGGAGAACAATCGTTCGTTCTACGTTAGAGGTAGTCTGAACTCTCCAGATTCTGAAATTCGGAAGAACGCCTCAGAAGGCTGTAGCTTATTCCGTGAAGAAGTAGAAGACCAGTTCACGATGATTGAATCGAACTTTACTGAACACATCTTGATTCTCTATTCGGGTGGTAGTTCAATACATCCCCATCATAGAGTCTTGACGGTTGATGTGGATGATGTTTCTCGAAATTGTGAAACCTCGATAGCTCCCGAATTATACTCCTTTGGAACTATTACACATGAAATTGCACATGGACTTGGACTTCATGACCTCTATAACAAAGATAAATTGAACTGCTGGAGTACGTTCATGGGAAGTTACGATTTGATGAGTAATGCTGGCTCGGGACATAGTATCAGTGGAATGTGTGCATATTCGAAGATCTCTCTTGGGTGGATTAAGCCGAGTGAGATACTTGACATAAATATCAATTCTACAGTGAGATTACTGCGTATCGAGGAATGGGGGGAAGGACCACGAGTTATTAGGATTCCAATTGACCGCTGGAGATATTATCTAGTTGAAGTTCAGTACTATTGGCAAGCTTCAGGAATCCTCATTTCTCGTGTAGATAGGTCAAGGGATACAGGGGGATATGGTCGCGTGGAGATAGTGCGGAGTGCGCTAGGCGTTCAGAGAATTGAACACAGTCTGTTCACAGAACACCAAAAATTCATTGATCCATATCTCGGACTCACAATAGAAGTGATTGAGAATGATGACCCTTGGCATGAGGTTGGAATCAGCTTTGCTCCTGTTGATACTCCTCTGATAGTATCTCTTCCTATTGACGTTGGTGAGGTACAGAATGTTACTTCGGTTGTTGACCTCAATGGTACATCATATTTTGCTGTGTGTGCTATGAACAGCACAACTCAATTGAGAAATATTCACTTGTTTAGGTTTACTGACACTCTAGAATATATCTCTCATACACCCTTCTCAAATGACACAATCAATCCAGTTCTAGTCTCAGGCTATGATGGAATACTTCTGATATTTGAGGTTCTTCAAGCAAATAAACACACAATTGTAGCTCAATTTAATGAAACAACTATTATTGTGTCAGGAGATGATGATGCACATAATCCCACCGCGGCATTTTCAGGAAACGGTGTTTATGTTGCTTATGAAAATCATACAGATCTATTTCCCAGTATCGTTGTTCGGAAAGGTTCATCGCATAGTTGGGAATCTGGAATCTCATTCTTTGAGGAGTCCTCTTCGATGGTAAGACCTACTGAGGATGGATTTCCACATAGTCCAAATCTCTGCCCAGCAAACAACCACGCAGTTTTGACATACCTGTGGTCTGGTGAGGATCAGAACGACCTCAAATTCAAATGGGATATTGATTCTCTTAACATCACTCTGAGATTTGAGAATGTTGAGTCTTTCGTGGTTGAACCTCTGAGTGAGTATTCACTTTTTATCTCTATAACGCTTTCCAATGGAACTACAACGGTTTATTATTGGAAATCATGGGAGGATCAACCTGAATTAGTTAACAGTCATAGAGGGATTGGTGTAGGAGTTGTTCCAATACTTGGTCTATGGGAGGGATATAGAATTGAGGAGAGATGTGTTTTAACCAGAGTCTGGGACCGATGGTATAGCCAAGGAGCAAGTATGGAATTCTATATTGGATCTGCAAGATTTTTGACGGCTGATTTTTGTTCACTCTATGGGAGTACTGCATTGTCGACAGTGTGTGTTGATGAGGGTTCAATAACAATAAGGATATGGCCAATCTTGAGCCTTTCTGATGGGTATGAGAGTACAATCGGTGAAGTAGCAACATCAATGGTAAGTAAGTTACTTGTTGCTTCCGTTCTTTGTATAGCACTATTCTATCATTGGGATGAAAAAGTGAGGAAACGATTGAATTTCAATAGGTTCAAGTCTTCCCAATCATACTGGAAGATGTGAGTTCGAATTGGAAACTCTACAATTTTAGTACTAATATTGTCAATTTGATTCATACGATTTCATTGAAGACTAGAGATGTTAGGATTTTTCTCAATGATGTAGTTCCAGAATAGTTTTCTAAATTCAAGTTTAATCAAGCGACTTGCTCTCGTTGCGGAATTAATTACCTCCAAATCTGTTAGTGTTCTTCCATTCTTATTCTTTGAACCCCAAGGAAGGTGGTCACCTCGACTAGTACGAAGATAACTGTCTGCATTGCCTTTGCTCATAGGAACTGCATACTTGAAGAGTGTGGAGTTATTTGTTCCTTTCCAAATCGTATAGTTTGAATCATTCTTTCTTTTTCGATGGGCATTTTTCTTGGTAAGTGTGGACAACTTAGCCTCACTAAAAGTTAGTATTTTTCTGATCTCGAAGAAACCGATTAAGAACATTCCCAATGTTCTTCCCAATCTCCTGTATTTCTTATTAGCTAATGATGCGAAGAAGAACATGAAATCTTTCGGTTGAAGTTTCAGCGCATTTGAAACTCTAATATTTCTTGTTCCATCTTCCTTGAACTTGTAATCACCATATGTCATTGTGATAAATTCAGGGTCATTGTGAGCTCCCACTTCGGAATCTGTTACCCACTTACTCAATCCCAACTCTGCATATGTTGGAGTGCGAGTTGTAGGGTGTGACTCAGGGATTGGAACAAACCTAAAGGTTCCCCCTTTGAACAGAGGGCCTGGAATACCATACGCAGTAGACATTCCTACATTGATAATTGCTATTTGCCTTGAATAGATATCTCTCAAAGTCAATGTTACTGATTCACCATCCTTACGGAGAAACTTCATCCAGATTACTTGTAATAGTTTTTTTATCCTCCATTTTCAGACTCTCCAAGATACGATCAATATCATCCATGAGTATCTCAGAAGGTGAGGGCACAGGAAGCTGAGCTCGCTCTGATTCAAGTGTCCTAAGTTGGTCCACCATGCTGAAGATATCATAAGCCAAAAAACCAATCACTTCCACTGGTTGGACGAATTTCACAGCAAATGGTCTATCCTCTACATACACCATTCAACTCTTGGGTGCCACTGAGTCGTCTGACACTGACCCAGAATATTGGGACATCGACACAATCACACTACACACATGGACAGATCCATCCGTGAATTACGTGTTCAACACCAAGTTCGAGTGGACCAACGCAGACACGGCACAGACCCATGCGGAGGTCTGTATCTACGTGAGCGAGGGTAGTGGAGAGAACCTGTCCATCGACTACTGGAGTGGTAGCTGGACACCATTAGGCTCTGATGTGTCTAACGTTGGTTGGAACAACTACACAGCCAGTGGCTTGTCTGGATCTAACTACACCATTCGGCTCAAGGGTTCATCCGAAACAAGTGACACCATAGAAGACAGTTGGAAGATAGATTTCATCGGTCTGCATACTTGGACAGAACATGTAGCAAACTACGTGGTGAACGCTGAGTTCACATTCACTGGTGTTGACTATCTTGCAGACATCAAGAACCTGTGCCTGAATGTTAGCTCTCACACAGGAAACGACAACCTCTACGTGGAGTACGAGGACGGTGGTTGGCAGTCCCTTGGAACCATCACTGGAACCGGATGGACCAACTTCACAGACATCACTGTATCCTCAAGCACGTTCAAGATCAGGTTTGTCGGCACAGTGGAGAGTTCAGATGACACTCAGGATACTTGGGACATAACCTTCATCGGTCTTCAAACCATTGATACAGTCAGTGGATCTGAAGAAACTTTGGACAGAATAACTGGTCTTATTGACTACTGGGAATCTGACGTTCAGGATTCCTTTACTTGGTTGTGGGATGAAGGTGATAGTTATGCAGTTCTTGATGCTTCAGTGGAACCAATCACTGTATCAAGAGCTATCAGTTCACGGGATGACAATGTGTTCATCAGATGGAGGTATAATTCCTCGACTACACCCTTAGCTGACTCGTATCAACTCATCATTACACAGTCTGATACTAACTATACAATCAATCTACTTGAAGGATTGACTGTTGATTCCGGACTTAGCCAGTGGTATGTCATGGAGTTTGACCTTCAGGAGACGATTGTTGATTTCAGTCGCGTTGAAGCAATTATTCTGAAAGCAATACTGGGACAAATGCATGTCGAATACGTTGCGCTCTTACCCTATTGTGGCTTTTCTACAGACGGAACAGTAGAGCCCGATTCAATGACTGGAGATACTTACATATCATGGAGCTCTGTCGGATTCGAAACAGATGCTGCAAGTATTAGTTTCAACAACATAGACTACTTTGTTGCCGATGATTCTGTTCTAAAACTTGGATTTACAGCTGATGCGGGTTGCACCTACTCGATATGGGTGCACGGGATTGATACCACTCAAATTCCACAATCATCAGAAGTAATATCTGATGCAGAATTGTCAGTTGTAGCAGGTCGGAATGACATCGAAATAATTCTTAGAGATTATCTAATCAACATTGACATAATCACTGATGTAGAGATCAGAGTAGATGGTTTCTTGAAGCATATCGATTTTGATTACATGCAAATTGTTGAAAAGTCCATACTGAGAACTGATGTGGACACTGACCTATGGGAGATCTATCTGTTTGATTATTATGGAATAGGTCTAGAGAATGCAGTAGGAATGTCCGGTGAATTGTTCGGTGATGAAGTCGTATTCTCTCCACTCACCCAAGCTCCAGAAACCAGTTTCAATCTGGATATATTTGTGGGCTATGCCAACTATTCAATGACAGGCTCTGCTGCTGGTACTGTAGAATTTCTGAATGATGGACTTCCTTCATCATTGTGGTGGAGTCCTAATGATGCTCTTGGAGTCTATACGGATGGAAAGACATTGAATCTGTTCATCGAAACTCCCCAAATGACAGTAACTATCGGTGAAAATGAAACAAATGTGATTCTAGATGAGTTACAAATCCTCTACATGGACTCTATGATGATTGACCTCATGATGACAGGCTGGTTCAATGGAACCCAGATAGTTCGCAATTACACTGTTACGAATACTGGTATGGTCACTTGGTCCACACTTTACGGTTCTGGTACTGAGGTGATAGAGGCTGTGAGCGTCTGGACGAATGTTGTCACTACAACCCCACTTACTGAATTATCTCTAATGGAAGATGAGTTAGAGATTATTCCAGTTTCTGCAAATCTTGCGAATCTGGGTACCGATAGTCCACTAACCGAGGGTGAGTTCTCTGTTAAGATAAATCGAAGCTGGTTGGGTGTTGGTCAGTTCAGGGTTGACTTCGATAATTTTACCCTAATAGATGATAGATACTTGCATCTCTCAATAAAGGTGGAGTCAGGAATTGACAGTGTGAAATTCCAGCTTGAAACAGTCGATGGACTAGTAATCGATAGCCTGTCTGAGGATGGTGACTTTGACTGGGCAGTTGGTGAAGAGATTCTCGATAATGAAATCACAGAGATTTGGATTGACCTGCTCTTTGGGTTGGATACCGATAACCACTCTCTGATAATCGACAGCCTTCTAGTCAGTTTTGAGGGTACAGTTTCTAGTGCGTATTTCTGGATAGATGATGTATTCACTTCACCGATATCTAGCTCAGGTCAAGATGACCTTAGATGGAAGGTCCTTTCTTCCGCTCCTATGATGAATGAGGGTTATCTGACTGATGGAACATATATCAATACTGAATCATTGTCAATCGTTCGTGGTGTGAGTAGTTCCGGACTGACAGTCTTCTCCGGAGTTACGTCATTAACTCTGGAATGCAACAGTATGAGAGCGATATTCACATTGGATACTCCAGTAGTACTAGGTGGGACCGCAATAGCCGCATCAGGTTCTCTGTTCGCAGGTTCGGAGGTCAATTCTCCTGTTGAATTTGAAGGCAACACGCTCCAACAGGATGAGTTGGTAGATCTTGTTGAGTTTGGTACTCTTCATTATGTTGCGGACTTGACCTTAAACGAATATGTGAACTTCACCTATACCTTCACAGATGGGGCCGGAGGGCAATGTGGTCCGTCTGACCTTAGTGTCGTCGTGTCTACGCTGAATGTCACTGGGATGAGTGTTCCATCCAGTCCATCGGTCTACTACCTCAACCTCACAGGTGATTACAAGGGTGGTGTCTACATCAATGCCTTGGATGTATTACTTAGACTGGATACTGATGCTTACGAGTGGCCGTCGTTGTACAAGGTCACAGTTGAGGTTGGTACAGGCAGCATTCCCACCTTCAGAACAATAAATAGAGGGGCGGTAACACCCCTCGTTGGTTATAGCACATTAAGTCTGAAGAGTTCATCTTTGACAAGCGATTACTCAGGTATCACGAATGATCCTTATGTAGGCGCAAATTCAGGATATATTGAGAACTGGATCGCATCTCCAATGGATGTTAACAGCAAAGGATTGGTCATCGCGGATTGGCCCTTTACACACAGGATGAGCAAACAGATACCACAGTCAGTCATGGAAGATAATGATATCCAAATTCAGTTTTATCTTAAGGATTTGAATCGTGATGGGTCTGCTGCACCATTTAGTGATTGGGTACAATTCTTCACAATAGAGGATAAAGTGTATGGTTATGCTCTAGATATTGTGATATCCATTCCAGGTGGAAGCCGGCCCGATAGGTCGATACATGTTTTCGAAAGGCCTGTTCATGCAAAGCTAGGTTATCCTGGTGTGCCAATTTGTTCCGGATCTGTTAGTTACTCAGATATGTATGGCCAATGGACACTCTGGACAGTTGACTTCAGGACAGGAGAACAATTACTAACAGTTGAATCCTTAGATGGTAATCTTGATGTAACTGGTACATTGTTAGAGATCAACCCAGCTCAATCAATTAGTCTTCACACAATCACCGAGATTGAGATAGGAGATCCAAAGTATTGGACGCCACCTCCTGAAGAAGCAGGACCTTGGAGTGTTGTAATCGACGACCTCAACATTTACTCTGATGGTCATCGAATAATGCGAGAGACCTTCGACACATCAACATTGACCGCACTGCTTGGTTGGGATGTTACTGGTGATGGTTGGGGTCTATATGTTGCTGACGGGTCCATATACAATGTTGTAAACAGTGAATCTATTCTTGGTATAAAGCCTGAAATACTTGCATCTCCAAACTCGGTGTCTGCGTGGTTAGAACTCTGTAATGGTTGGTATCGGACTACAAAATATGAAGATGACCTCTTCCCAGGATTTTTGAGTGGATTCTCATATGAAATGGAGGAAGTCGAGCCAGCAGACGATTACTACCAGCACTATCATTCCATATTAGACATTGGAGAAACAGGGTTGTATGAGCTTGAGATAGAAGCGATAACGCCAAGTGACATTGATGATTGGACTCTCTTCATTGATGGTGTGGACTGTGAAATAGTGAGCGGTACTGCTACCAAGTACCTTCGACAGGGGCTCCACACAGTTCATCTTAAAATTCACAAAACAGGAAACATTGGCTCAGGTCATCACAACGCCTTCAGAATGAGGCTTGAGATGAATGATATTGGAGTTACCGATGCTCAAGCATTCTTAGCTCAACATGGGAGATACGCTGCTATCTTCTATGATTGGAAACATACCCAGCGATTAGGGTTGGATCAGAGTCCGTCGTTTTATGATAAGGCGGCAACCGCACAGTATCATGCAGATGTGCTGATGGGTGCAGGGCCTATGATCGGACCTGTCGTTGCCATGGGAGCACAACAGCTTGCGGATTATATGATGAGGGACATTCTCACTGCAAGGTTCCGTGACGGTGACTCAACCCTCAGTCCAATGGTATCAACAGCGGGGATGGTTCTCTTCTCATCAGATATGGTTCCCTCAACGATATTTACAGGAGAAGATGATGGGAGTATTCTTGAGGCATTCTTTGAAACCTTTGGATACGTGCTTGTGGATGGGAACAAACCATTCTCAACAATAAGTCATCCTGATGGAACCACTTCAGAAGTGAGCGACTCTGTAATGAGAGTCTTGGACATAACTGAGGATACAGTCTATGTTGTGGACGACCACTACGACCATTACTCCTATCTTGACAGTGATAGTGACCACAATTTCCTGAACACGGACTCGGCTAATTCATGGGGTCGATACAATACATACAGAATACCAATTCCTGATATTGAGATGTCAGATAGTCACCTGTACACGGCAGATTTCTCGAATATGGGCTTTACTCTATCAAGGGACAATATGGGAACTCCTGATGAGATCCATAGTGATACTGAGTCCGCATTTGTGATACCTCCTGGTGACCTTAGAATAACACTGTTGCTGTCAACCACATCATCTTGGGTTACATTTGAGATACTTGGAGGTGACATATTTGGTGATGACGTCCGTGATGGTCAATTCAGAAGCCATTCAGATGATATCGCAGAATACACAAAGACTCTTGATGATATTCTTGAGTACCCACCGGTTCTTCATATACCTGCAGAATATCAGAGGTACGTTCAACAGACCGATCCCGCAAGAAAACTCGTTGAGATTACAATTCCTCTCCGAATTGAGAGATGGATGACAACTACAATGTTCATTACAGCGTTGAAGACTGAGTTTGTGCTTCGGTTCAACCCAGCGAAATCCTGTAGTTTGGTAGGAATTGAGGTGACAGATATCTTCAATGTATTCATTGGAGGCGGTCTCAATGACAGGATGACCCTGCCAGTGAGCAGTTCGGGTATCCTCTCAGACATCTCCTTCGCTACTGCAAGGCCGATAGTACATTTCCCCGCAGGAGCAGGTTTACCAGTCAACTTGGACATATACGACCCTAGCAATCCACCAAATCCAACTGCTTCATTCACAGTTGAGGTGCCGACCTCTAGGACCTCCGACTATCCCTATCAAATTGAAAGCGGAGACCTCCCTGGGCAGGGAGCGGTGCGATTTGTGACGAAATTTGATAGT
>JAUWOU010000211.1 GCA_030612005.1 Candidatus Thorarchaeota archaeon
AGTTACATATGCATTCCCTTCAGAGTCTATCGAGATTCCTGTGCCAATGTCTCTATCCGAACCTCCAATGAATGTAGAATACTGAATGCTGTTATCTGAGAGGTCTATCTTGAATATGAAGCAATCACTTTCTCCATTGAAAGTTGAATCCAGAGGATCTTCGATTAGGAAATCGGAAGATACAGTAAAGCCAGTCACATACGCGTATCCAAAATTGTCAAGAACAAGTGAGAATGGAATATCAAAATCGGACCCGCCCAGACTTGCTGAATGTAAGATTGATTCGATCATGATCGGATATGCTGAACTTCCAATATCAAGGTCGATTCCAAAAGTATCTGTATCCCTTTCGATAAAATTCGCAGATATTCTTGAGTAATCTTGGTACCCTTCAAGATTGTCAATAATGATGTTTGTTTGATCATTATTAACTACGACGGACTCATCAGTAATTGTTAGCATCTCATGCTGCGATGTCTTGATACTGATGCTTGCAGGGTCCGAGTACGGAGAGATCTGGAATCCAATTATGATTCCAGTATCGGTAGAAGTGCATTGAATACTTATTCCGGACCAGACTTCTGTATAGAGGATTGTTGAGAATCCTCTAATCCCTGTGAGTCGTACATCATTCCCATATATGAAATTCGTCGTGTGTACACTTTCATCCGCGCCACGAGGAATGACCCTATTCTCTGTCTGAAATGTCAATGTGAAAGAGTTGTTATCATACATACTTACAAAGCTAATTCGATTCTCTGAAAATCCTAGCATTCCGCTGGTTATCCGACCAATGAATTGGACATCCGAATTTTCCACTTGACCTATATTTTCGTAAAAGAATCCGAGTAGAGCATGATCTATATTGGACGAAACTAATTCGTGAAAATCATTTTGATTTTGTGGAGATGTTTCGCCATAACTTCCTATAATGACCATCTCATCGAACACTGTGCAAAACATCATAGATATGAGAAAAATAGCTATGATAGCATGTTTTCGTTCCATCCAATTGCATCTCCGGATTGTTTATCCTACATTCACAGACTTAATCAACTTATTCTTCACCAGAGAAGATGAGTAGTTCAAGTTCTACAAGTCACCATCGTTATTATTTGAGTGGATGAGAATCATAAGGTATCTAAGGCAAAGAACAATCAGAAGACCTATTGTACCAAATACAGGATACAACCAGAAATCGGGCCATAGAAGAGGAATAACATTCACAAATGACGATTCAATTCGAGAGTACGTATATGTTGAGGATAAGGTAGCAGCCATTGAGAGTCTGGTGAATGATTATGATAAGAGGGGATCATTCAATATCTCAACAGGGTGGGTCTTTAACCAGAAAGATATCGTCCTGAATATCCTTGAGAATTTTGATGGTCTAGAACCAAAGTATGTGGAAGCTGATGTTCCAGATCAAATTGAACAGCAATCGCTCAGTTCAATCAAGTGGGACTGGAAGCCGTCTTGGAAGTTTGATGATGGGATCAAGGCAACAATGGAAGGATTCAAGAAGTACTCGAGAAATTGGAACTAACATTTCAGGGCTCCAGCTGCTGCTTCAAGCCCTTTCAGATCATTGACTGGAATCCACACCTCTAAAGAGAAATTGATTGCAAACAGCTTATACTCCTTGGCAATCACCGGACAAATTACTTTCTCAAAGGAAGATTCAACATCCAATGATACCATTTTTCTGAAGTAGCTATACATCTCAGGGGCAAACATAGTAATCCCAGTATGCGCATGGACTGCAAGTAGTGGATATTTCGTGATAGTGAGCACCTTCTCAATAACCATTCCTGAACATCGGAAAGGTGATTAAGGAACAACTACGATGGTTCCGATACAACCATTCTTTCGCTTCTTGGGATGGCACTCAAGGAAAATCTCACCGTAGGATTGCTCCATACCAATAATCTAGGTAATATTGAGAATTCTATGATAACTCGCAATAAGCACTCGTGACAATACGTTCTGCATTGGTCAGACTATATTCCTGTTCAACAAGTTTTTTTGCATTTTGTGTGATACTTCGAATAAACGAGTGGTCGTGTAGCACTGACTTAACAGCATTTTAAAAACTACTAAATGTTCTAAGTCATGACTTCAGCATATACTCTACTTGTAATATCATCAATACGGGTTAAACAATGCTCGCGTTCAATAAGTTTTCTAGCATTAGACGTAATATCTTTTACAAGAGAATCGTTAGTAAGTATCGAGTCAACGGATTCTTGAAAACTGCTAAATGACCGGTCTATAAGAAAACCTGTCTTGTGGTGCTCTATAAGTTGCGGAATATCACCTACTTTTGTAGAAATAACAGGAATCCCGGATGCCATTGATTCAAGGACAACAGTAGGCATTCCTTCCCAATATGAAGGAAGTACCAAAGCGTCCGATTCATTCAATATTGCTGGAATCTCAGCATGATTTCGTGGACCAAGTACATCCAATGAAATACCATTCGTAAACATGGCTTTATTCTCTTGTAGAGCCAGAAGATAGGGTAAATAGCTCCCTTGGCCTACGATTCGTAATCTGAATCCTTGATTTGTCCAGGTATTATTCTGTATCCACTTAATAAGTGAACCAATTCCTTTCCATGGTTCAAGATCCCCAAGATAAAGAAGTGTTTTCTTATCTTGTCCACCATTATTTCTTGGTTTGAAAACCTCAGTATCAACTACATTAGGAACATAACGGAGTTGACTTCGGTTGATATCGTAGTCTTCAGCTATTCGAACTAGATCGGAACGAGAAACCGAAGCTATAATTTCACTGTTTTTGATTGTGAACTTACCAAGAGTTCGGTCATAGAGTCTTTTAGCGACTAGTTTAGTCATACTAACTTTGTATGGAGGAATTCCTACGCCACCATGAAGGTGAAGGAGTGCTTTACGTTTATTCATAATTTTGGCAAGTATAGCTTGATTTGAGGAAAAATAAAGATGTGAATGAATATGAAATATATCAGACTTGGATTTTGTCAACGCGGGTAGCATGAATGTTAGAGGATTGATATTCCAGATAGTGACAGGTGCATACGATTTGTGAATTGTTACTCCATCAAGTACACTTGTACCAACTCGGTCACGATATTTTGTTGTAGTATAAATGTGAACATCATGATTTCTGGATTGATGTTTTGACAGAGTCCAGACATATCTCTCTGAGCCGCCCATTTGCTCGCCCACACAAGGGCAGATATGTGATATTTTCAATAATCTCAACACCCCATGAAGAGTTCCTACAGACCCTGATAGAGTTCTATGCATCAGAACTCTTAAGTCTTAGTCACATATATGAAAATTTGCATGTAAATGTATATCTTATTCAATCGTATCTTCTTTTTTCATACGAAGATTCAGATATCTAACACTGATTGCTAGCAGAAGGATTGTTATCCCAAATAGTGGATACCACCAGAAATCAGGCCATAGGAGATGGAATGAGAATCTAATCTTTAAAGGATATAGTAGCTGAAGACCTAGCTCGTTCCATGGATACATCACCAGGTCAAGTAAGAGATGGCATGCGCAGCCAATGAGTATTAGTTTGAACCGTTTCCAAAAAACACTATTTTCAAAATCAAAACAAGCTGCAGCAAAATATGAGAGAACAACAGCCCCGAGTATGGAATGAAAAGCAGAACCAAGACCAATCCAGTACAGTGGAGTATCAGCAAGCAACCATGAGATTGGTCGCTCAATATCAATCAAGACAGCACCAAGGACTATCAACATCTGCGCAGATCTTGGACCATCCTTCCGAATGAGAAGTGCAAGTGAAACACCAACTAAAAGATGAGTGAGCACATCAGGCACTTTCAGCACCTCCATTTCTTGACACGAATGCTAATCGTTTGAAATCAATTCTGAAAATTATGAAGAACATGACGATGAACAAGAAAATGCCGGGAATGGAACGGATAATTGAACTACTATAATCTAACGCATAGAATTCATGAACTAGAATTGAACCATTGGAATAGAGCCAACTTATACCTCGAAGAAGAATTCGCGAACCCTCTTCAGGATGTCCCAAAGATGATGGAAAAACAAGCGTTACTCCTTCCGACACCTCTACAGAATAGTAAGACCCCAAGTCAATAACTGAAACGACTGTAGCAGATGATGATAGCGCAGAGCCTTCAAGGAACAGAGGATTCTCATTTAACCTTCTGATATCAACTACTGTGTACCCAGCTTGTTCAAAAGAGTAAGGAAAGAACAGGTCTGTGGAAACTACCAACGCAAGGAAGATACCCAGTACAGCAAGACCCCGTAATAAATCTGGACGGATTTGTGGCATGAATCTACCATGTTGTTTCCTTCTAAAGAACTATTCTCCAAAACCAATTGATGAGAAACCTATTTATCAAATCACAACTGGTCCCTGATTAGGAGAACTGCCAATGGTAAACATCCTAGTAACAGGTTCGAACGGTTTTATTGGATCACATCTTGTTAACCGACTAAAGAAGGACAATAAGGTCATCAGTCTCGTCTACGACACGATTATGGGCGACTGGCAAAAAGACGCACTTGAAGGAACCTACAAGGCTCACGCAGATATCCGTGATGCAGCAGCCCTACGAGAGATACTCTCACGATTCGAGATTGACCAGGTGTATCACACCGCAGCTATCTCCTTGGTAAAGACTGCGCATCGAGACCCTATGAGTGTGTATGCAGTCAATGTGATGGGAACTGTGGCACTTCTTGAGGCTTGTCGACGAGTAGGCACCGAGAGAATTCTTGTGATGAATACGGACAAGGTGTATGGTGAAGGTCTTGAAGCTACAGAAGATAGACGCTATCATCACTCAGAGCCTTATGGTACATCAAAGGCATGTCAGGTGTTTGTTGCCAATTCGCACATTGATACCTATGGTATGAATATTGTAATGATCCATTGCTGTAACGTCTTTGGTTA
>JAUWOU010000243.1 GCA_030612005.1 Candidatus Thorarchaeota archaeon
TACTGCAGTTCAATTAGGTTTCGAAAGTGGACCAAGAGACCCTGATTTTACCACTGCTTCTCTTATGACTTATCAAGATGGAAAATGTGAGGCCAATTGTGCATTCTGTCCCCAAGCTCGAGATAGTTCAGCTTCCTCAGATAGATTGTCGAGAATTTCTTGGCCAGAATATAACATTGATTCTATCATAGAGAATTGGCCCCCTCCCAGTCAATTTAGGAGAATTTGCATACAAACAATATGTTACACAAGTGTTGTAGACGATGTTGAAAATCTTGTGGGAAGACTCAGACAAATTACAAAATTGCCAATCTCTGTAGCTATCCATCCAGTTTCTAAAGCTGAACTCAAGAGACTCAAGGATGCTGGTGTTTCAAATATTGGAATTGCTCTAGACGCGAGCACTTCTGATCTCTTTGCTAAAATCAAAGGAGAACAGCGCGACTCACTATATCGCTGGGAAAAGCATAAGCAAGCCTTACAGGATGCCCTCTCGATATTTGGAAAAGGAAAGGTAACAACTCATCTCATTGTTGGGCTTGGAGAATCGGAGTTTGAAGCTGCGAAATTCATTATCCAGATGTATCAGGAAGGAGTGACAGTGGGTCTCTTTGCGTTTACTAATATCCGAGGAACTTCATTACAAGATCATCCCACTCCAAATCTAGAAGCATATCGAAGAATTCAAGCTGTAAGACATCTTGTATCCAAAGGAGAATTAGAACTTCATCAAATTGTTGAGAATGATGATGGTAGCATATCTATCACAGTAGATTCATCTTTCCTTCGACAAGCCTTATCTTCTGGAGATGCATTTTGCGTTACTGGATGTAAAGGATGTAATCGTCCTTTCTACAATGAAAGACCGAGAGGTCCAATGTACAATTTTCCTCGTAAGTTAACACATGAGGAAATCCAGAAGGCAATAGAAGAAACAAGATTGGTGACGTAGTTGGAAGAGTTTAGATTCATAGATTTGAAAACACATGATGCATTCACGAATATGGCAAGTGATGAGGCTATTATGTTAACAATGAAGGAAGGAAAAGCCCCTCCCACACTTAGACTCTATCGTTGGAAGCCATCAGCGGTATCCATAGGAATATTTCAAGGAATGCATGATGAGGTGGATGTTGAGTTCTGTAAATCCAAGGGCATTGATTTCATAAGACGAATAACTGGCGGAGGAGCCGTCTATCACGATTTCACTGGCGAGGTAACATACAGTATAATTATGCCGAAAGAGCATCCATTAGCTCTCAAGGATATTCTTGAATCATACAAATTACTATGCGGAGGAATAGTGAGAGCGCTATCTCATCTGGATATCAAGAATGGTGAATTCAAACCAATTAATGATGTCACAGTCGGAGAGAAGAAGGTTTCAGGGAATGCAATGACTAGACGGCATGGTTGTGTTTTACAACATGGAACAACACTACTTGACCTTGATGTCAACCTAATGTTTTCAATCTTGAAAGTACCTCAAGAGAAGATTTCTGACAAGATGATATCCGATGTCAAAGAAAGAGTCACCTCTATTCAAGAGATCCTTAACAGGCATGTATTCGTCGATGAATTACGAATAGCCCTGGCTCGAGGATTCTCAGAAGCTTTAGACATTGAATTAGTACAAGGCAATTTGAGCACGGAAGAACAGCAAACAGCTGAGAAACTTGTAAAAGAAAAATACTCGACAGAAGCATGGAATTTTTCGAGGTAGGAATTATGCAAGAAGCAAGTTACAAGATTCCAGGCGGAAAGTTAGTGAAAGTAAAACTAAGTGTTACTTCTGAAAAGATTGACCGTGTTAGAGTTATGGGAGATTTCTTCTTACATCCAGAAGAAACTATCCAAGTGATTGAAGAGTCCCTTATAGGATGTAAAGAAGACGAGAACTCCATAAGAATTGTAATAGAACAAGTTTTGAAAAACTCAGAGGCTACTTTGATCGGAGCAGCTGCTTCCGACTTTTCTAAAACTATCATGATGGCTTGGAAATCGACTTAAGGTCTAGATTGAATCTATAGAAATTTTCAATCGCTTTCGACCAACATCCATAACGTTTTCGATTTTGATAAAAGATTTTTCAAAGGTCATTTCAAATTTATCTGCAATTCCTAAATAGACATGTTCAAGCTCCTCTATAGAGTCCTTCTCTGTTATCTTTACAGGCCTCTCAGGATGAATTGAAATTACTCTATCACTTGATCCTTGTAAATTCCAAATTGTACAAACTACTCTATCAGCTTTAGCCTTGTCAACATCAGGAGTCACAGCTGCGATGAAACATTTCGCCAAATCTTTCCCAAAAGGACTGACAGTCATCGGTCCACCAATCCAAGCTCTATCGAGATATAATATTCCTTGATGAACCATTTGAGAACTATCTATCTTCAATTTCACATCAATGAATTCTTGAAACCCGCCAGGTTTGAAATGGATTTCCTGCATCCCACCTTTAGTGGGTCTTCGTCCATTCTCTGTAAAATTGAAGAAAGAAAAGAGTTCAGTCTTCTTTAGTTCTACATAGGTCATCAAGAACATTGCTCCTAAGTGAGTGAAAATTACAACTTTCTCACTGATTAGGTTTTCTTATTGTATGATTTTCTCCTTTGATGTCGTTTCTACACGTTTTGTTTGAAGATACTGTACCGCTGTTACACTGATAGCCAAAATTATGAGCCCGATCCAATCAATGGTATCTGGAAACTCTCCAAGAAATATAATGGAAAGAATAACTATCTGTGGCATCATCGTACTATTAATGAGAGTCATATCGATTGCCCTGAGAATTCCCATCGATCTGTTCCAGAGCGTAAATGCAAGAGCAGTATTGAAGACAGCAAGCCATAGAATGTAGAACCAAGAGATCGGAGATAGGGAAACCTGAGTTTCTAAGACTAGACTAAATAACATAAGAAAAAGTGAACCAGTAGACATCATTATTCCAGTGATAACTAGTGTAGGTGTGTCCCTCACTCGGTTAATAGCGCGTCCAACAATTGCGGACCCAGAATTGGCAAGTAAGCTAATGATTGCAATAAATAATCCAAGAATAGATATTCCAGCGAAATCTAGTGGTAAGAAATATAGAATCACTCCAAAAATCCCTAGTATAATTAGAATCGTTTCTAGTTTGGATGGGCGCTCTCCAAGCCATGGTACTGCGAATATGAGTACAATGATTGGTGTCAAGTTTAGAATCAATGAGAATGTGATTGCAGGAAGATACAAGAGAGCTAAGAACTGAGTTCCCTGAGTTATTGTAATGTAGATGCACCCATACAGGAATAACATCGCCCACCATCTTCTAGATCGATTTCTAAGTGAAGCACGCATTTTTGGTTGGGAGAAGATTAAGCCTAGAAGAATGATTGACGCAATTGAATAGCGTAAACCAGCATATGTGAGAGGCGGAATTTCTTCTAGTCCAAATTTGATAATAATAAAAGAGGATGACCATAGTACCGTAACAAAGAGTGCTTGCCCAATTGCTATGATGCGAATTCGTCTGGAGTCCTGTTGAGTTGTCAAGTCAGTTAATTCCATTTACACTAGCTCAGCACATAATCAACGAATTGAAATAGGTATATGCTTTCTACCGTCATACGACGGGTGCTTAATATGATTGAAGCTATCCTGCAAATCACTTCAGAAAATTACTACTCTTGTGAACTCACTCAGAATATTCCCGTGCGTATCAATTTGGTTTCAATCAATGGACCCGAGGGTTTTGGGATC
>JAUWOU010000037.1 GCA_030612005.1 Candidatus Thorarchaeota archaeon
AGTCCATACACATCCCTAAGTCGCCAAATTGTGGATGAGTATGGAACGCTGCTAAATGACTTGGGATACTCTGTAGTACGCCATGATGGAATCTCACAGGCAACGGATACAGAATTAGAGAATGCAGACCTTGCAGTAGTAATGTATGAGACCTTTGCTGCAGCTTTACTTCAAAAGAAGAAATGGACTGACAATATTGGGTTATCAGTCATTGATGAGTTAACTGAACTTGATTCGACACAACCAAGCGTGCAACCTGAATTTATTGGATCCGATAGAAGTGTAAAACTGGATTTCATCATATCCTTGCTGAAAGAGAGTTCTCAGATACTTACTCTATCATCCAGATTTGGCGAAACCGAAGAAATAACCAACTGGCTCAATGCTTCAATATTTCGACCTGATGTTAGACTAACACCCGACGAATTTATTGTTTCAGAAATAGAGCAGGGAATCAATATCGAAAGTAGCGATGGTACACAACGGAGTACTTCACAACACATAGACACTCTTGACGCAATCATGGAGCATCTTGAGAATTATGAAGAGAAATCAATACTCATCGTTGTTGGCTCAAGATATAGAGCTCAAGCATTAGCTAGAAGCCTTTCTAAAAGCCATCCAAGATCTGTGAAACAGAATGTAGTAGACCAGATTGTAGGTATTGGCGAGAATTTACCTCTGAGTAATAGATTATCCCAGTCTCTACAAAGTGGAGTTGCTTTCCATCATTCAGGTCTAGATTCTGATGTTCGTCAGCGACTAGAACAAGCAATCAATGATAAAATCGTGCGAATGGTCGTATCAACTACAGGCATAACATCAGGAATGAGTTTACCCTTTGACTGTGTTGTGATTCTTCTTGATCCCAATATGTATTTCCTGACAACGCGGTCTCGATATCTGCAGATTGCAGGTCGAATTGGAGAGTATCACCTCGGACAATATGGTGGTCGAGTATACATTGTATATGAGGGTCCATCTCGTGTATTCCCTGATGTCCAATCTATGGAAGAAACTCTGCTGCATAAACCTCTTGAACCACTCAACCCGGGTCCAGTATATCCAAGTCTTGCAGTAAGTGTTCTTGTGCGAAAAATGATTAATGGAAAACCAATAACTCGAGAGGCTCTGAAGACGAATTTCTTAGGGTACATCAGAAGTACATTCAGGGGCACAATAAATGAGGATTATACGGCCCAGATGAGTAAATTCTTTGGTTCATTATTCAAATGGCTTGTAAAAGCGAAGATTCTTGAAGATAATGGAAAAGGTTTCAAAATAACAAAAGAAACTCGCTCTGCAGTTCTTGCGGGTATCGACCCCATTGACTACTTACAGACCAAGGATATTCTAACCAACCTGACAAAAGATATTGAGGAATCTCGACTCATTGAGGTTCTTTTCAATTTCAGACTACCCCAAGAAATTAGACCTAGAACACTTGTACCGTCTAAAGATGAATTGAAGGTATTAGGACTTGAGGAGCTTAAGGATTGGTACTTGAAAATAATTCCAGAACGTCTGAATATCAAGAAAACGGTTCTTCAAAGATGGGTGGATGAGCAAGAAGTTGCAACCATCATCAGTGAAACTGGAGAAAGTGTAAGAGGTATCAGTCTCGATGAAGGAGACCTAGACTCACTACTTGGAATATGTAGCAATGTTGTAGAGAGTGTGAGCCGCTTCTTCAAAGTAATAAAGCGGAAAGACTTGGCTGAGCGCTTCAATGTCTTCAGTAGACAATTACAATTTGGTGTGCATGCAGATCTAGCGAGTTCTGATTTGCTTGAGTTATATCTAGTGCAAGGTGACAATGCTCTATCAAGTCGCTTGTCTAGGTCTACTGCAAGAATCTTGTATGATAATGGTTACAAAACAATCTCCAATGTTGTTAGGAAAGATATCGATGCAAGTAAAAAAGGACTTGCAAGGGATAGATTCGCTCAGAATTGTGGACTAGAAGTTGAACGAGGTAAAGAGGTCTACATAGCAGCGATGGCGCACATCAGAGCTCAGCTTGTGGGTGATGATGAGGATGATGAAACCTAGATCTTACCAAAGTTCCAGAGATCGTCATTGATGTGATGAATAGATTTCACAACTTTGCCACTAGTTGAAGCCATGAGGTCACTTGCTGAGAGTTTTGATACACCTACAGCCAATGGTTTTCCATGTCTTTCGTCGACTACTGCAACTATACCGTTAGCAGATACTGAATCATCAGCCTTTGTTATTCCAGGTCTCATGATGTCTGCACCATTGACAACAAACTTCACTGCACCCATATCCACTGTCACAGTTGGAATCTTAATGATATTAGCGAGAAGCGCCCGCAAAGTGGGAAAGTTTCTTCCTTCATGTTCAAAGAAGAGGATTTCATTATTAAGAAGTAGAATCCGAGAGCCATCATCTAAAACTCCACCCTCTAATTTTGTCTTGGAATCAATTCCAATTGATGAACCTAGATCGCTCTCAATACGTTCAATCTCATCCCGTTGCTCGCGTTTCTTCAGTGGATGACGCTTCTTGATTCTTTCTATCTTTGGCATCTCAACTAGATAGAGGTCGGCACTCCTTTTGAAGCCTACGAATAGCCTTTTGCAAGCGTCGCCATCGTCATGTTTTTAAGCCATCTCCAAAGGTTAGGCCGAACAGCATGTGACCATAGGCCATATGATGTATCTTCTGTGATGGTGATTCAATGAACTCAGGTAAACCCATGGAACTACTCCAGACCTCGATTGGTTCGCAAGTACTGGTCGAGTTGAAAGACAGAAAGAAGATCAGGGGAAAACTCAGGGGTTACGACACACACCTCAACCTCATTCTTGAGGATGCAGAAGAGTTCATGACTGATCCTGAAACAGATGAACAAACTATCGTACAACTTGATACAGTGATTGTACGAGGCGATAATGTAGTAATCGTTTCACCTCCGCCAAAATGATCAAGGGGTAATCGTCAATGGGAAAAGGCACTCCATCAAAAGGTAAGAAAAACAATCCACATCACATACGATGTAGAAGATGCGGTCGGAGGTCATACCACGTTAGGCATAAGAGATGTGCAGCCTGTGGTTTTGGTGCATCACGTAGACTCCGTCAATTTAACTGGGCACACAAGAAGGTTCACGGTACTCGAGTACGTGGCTAGGACCTCATAATATCTCCAGTGTCTAGTGATAGTTCTTCATAGTCTTTCTCAAACTTTCCACACAACAATGTGATGTTAGAAAATTTGAATGGAACTGGGTTATCACTGAGGAAATTTATACCGTTCATCAATTGATAATGTAGATGAGAGTATGTTGTTGATGCTCCTGAAAAGCCAATCTTCCCAATCTTCTGACCTCTTGTAACTCCGTCACCCTGGGATACTACTATACTATCCTGTTCAAGATGAAAGAGATGACTGTATTCTTCCTCATTATGTTTAATGATGACGTAATTTCCTGCTATTTCCTGTATCCTATCCTCAGCTATTGCCTTATCCATATTGAAGGGGGTTTCATATAGATCTTCAAGATTGTTCACGACCTCCATGACCTCACCATCAGCTGGTGCAAAAACATCAGCACCATGAGTATAGAATGTGGTCACGTCATCAAAGTGAAAGTCATAATTATCTGGAAATTGTGAGGGCTTCATTTTTCGAGTATTTCCATCAGCTCCCAGAATTGTGAAGTCCAAACCATATCGGCTGAAGTTAGACGAAAACTTACCATTCGTTACTTTCCGGACTATTGACATAGCAAATCTACGATGATGAGAGTAGTAATCATGACCATCAAGAATCGTAAGGGTCCCTTTCAAAGGAAGTGACAACTTGACTTTCTGTCTATAGAACACTGGTTTTATTATGATGTTTCCGTAGTAGTACTCCGTTTTGGTTTCAGGTTCGTAAAATGTGAACATGTATCGTAGGTAGCTGATGGGAATATCTGTGGGAAATCGGTGAAATGGATTAAAGATATCAAAAGATTCCTGACCGTCAATCTCGTATTTTCCGATTGTGTGTATCCCTGGCGTACCGACCCCATTATGATTAAGGTGTCTGAATGTAATGAGATTATCAACCTGATCGTAGACTGCAACTTTGATGAACCTAATGATGAGTTTCTTTTCAGTCAATCCAGTAATTAGAAAATCAAAGTTCAGAGTGAGTGAATCTCTAGCCTCTTCGAAGTAAATTGAACTAGGCTCCATGGAGATATCAACTACTTTCTCATCAGACTCGTGGTTTGAGAGAAACCCTTGCAGTTTGGGAATTTTGCATTGATTTGATTCTTTGACTCGAGGCATAGAAACACACCTGTAATTACTGAAATTGTTGTACCTTAAAGAAATGCTGGAGATTAGTAAAAGAAAGTATATACGTCTTCATGAGAATTCCAACTGGGGAAAGTTTTGCCAATTCGTATACTACTACAGAACGTGGAAGAAGTCGAAAGTTTACTGGAACTCATAAAGAAAGATTATGCTAATGACTACAGGAGAATTTGGTCGTTAGATGATAGGACAATTGCTGTTCTGATGTATGAGAGGTTAGGTGTTATTGGGGGATATACTTTCACCGTAATGACAATAGTGGATTATTCTATTGAAGACCGATTCTGTGAAATACAGGTACGTTATGTTGGAGGAAATCTTTCATTTCTTGGAACTGGTAAGTCAGAGGATTTCATCAAAGAGATCACAAGTAGTATTGAAACCCTCGCAAAAGAGAAGTTATGGAAATTTCAAGTTGAGAAGGTCAAAATAAGAAATGCTGGAACTCCATGTCCCAATTGCAAAAAGGCATACAGGTATCCGAAAGAGAAAATAAGAGAGGATGGAACTGTCGAGTGTCAAAACTGTGGTAAACCATTCATACTCCAAGATAACCTATAATGTATTTTGTTGACAAGAACGAATTGAATAACAATCTTATTTCATTGTTCTAAGCGAGATGCACTGTACAGATTATGCTTTTTTATTACAGTGCTCTTCATTTCATCTGAATATTCTACAATCAATCTATCCTTCAACGATTCTGGAATTTCATCGCCTTCTGCCATCTTTTGCCCAGTGAGTCTAATCGCATCAAGAAAATCCGAAAGATACTCTTTACCTTCATCATTAAACAGCATCTGAGAGGCAGGTAGTAGGATTGGTACAGCCGTCGGATATAACGCTCTCACTTGGTCGAAATTATTTAAATCTGGAAATCCACAGGTGGCAGCCAGAACTAAGCTTGGAATTTTTCGCGGTCTACTTGGATGACTGGTCTGTCCATCTTTGACAAACATCTCTGGAAGGCTTAATGGAAATGTCCGTTCAACCATTCGCTGCATGTAGTGTGTAATGTTACGACCATAAATCGGTGTACCAAAGAGCAATATATCAGCTTCAGAAAGTTTTGGTATGATCCAGTCCATATCGTCTCTATGGACACACACTCCGGGAGTCTTCCACCAGCAAGTGAAGCAGCTCAAACATCCATTTATGTCCAAATCAACAATGTGATGTTTTTCAACATCTGCGTTTGACTTTTTGGCACCATCAATGAAGGCTTCCATAAGCACGTCAGTAGTGCCCCTAGATTTCCTGGGACTGGCATTGAATGCTAGTATTTTCATTTATCTCGAGTATCAACTCGATTCTCATGTTAATATAGTGTAGGTTGGCGCACGCAACAATGTGATTAATTTAGCGAAAACCTGAAATAGTTATTTAAACAATATATATTCAGAAAGTTAGTCAGATGAATGAGTATCAATATCGATTAATCGGAAGAGTACTGGCATTTATTGGGATGTTAATACTCCTTTTTCCTATTTTTATCATCTCCGTTTGGTTCTTGTGGTATGATAGCGTATATATTCCTCAACTACTAGAAATCCTCATACTTGCTGGATTGGTACTCCTTGGACTCATTGTAGCTAGCAGTGGAGTGATTATCCATAGAAGATTCAGAGAGATAGGACCGTTTCTTACTAAAGATGGAGAGCCAATACACTCAGGCAACGTTTGGAAGAAAGGAACTGAGCCGGGGTTGTTCCTTACCTCATGCGGGCGTGTGGTGTCGATTTTCCTGGATTCGAGAGAAACAGCGCATGTTGGATACAGAACTGTTATTGCTCAACGTGCTACATGCAGTGATTGTAATCTAAGAGAAGGGAGAGCGATACTGGATTCTGTCCCCTATGGTAGAGGAGGAGCATGACAAGATTTCTCATATAGATAACATAATGAAGTTCCTTGAAACGCTTTCCTTACTTTTAACTAAGATTTGATGTTGAAGTAGTTGGTGGACCGAGCTAGATTTGAACAGTAGCATCAGATGAACATCAAGGGCAAACAATAATTGAATGATGCAAATGTAGGAATGAATTATATTACCACTTAATTGATTAAGTGTATTTCATCATAATCTTCTACATTGGGATGTATTGTGAATGGTAAAGCTTATTGATGTCCTAAAACAACTGATGGATGATTCTGAACTGTACGAAGACTTGTTATACATCTTCCCAGGAAGTATCAATGTTGGATTCGAACTTACTGATACAAATGAGGCTGCAACAATCACTTTCGGGGAAAACATGAGTATCGTTGAGGGACTCAGTGATCCTGCTGTAAGAATCACAATGACGAATGAAACTCTCGTGAAAATCATAGAACGGAATGCAGATGCATTTGCCCTAGCTGGTAGGTCGCATATGAGTGAAAGCCGCCCCATCAACTTTGATTCTATTGATCAGAATAGGGCTCCAGAGGTGATGGAAGTGATCAAGAGTTTAGCGACCTTTTTCATGAATCCGGGAAGGATTAAAACAAAACAACTTAGTCTGGATCTGGCAGGATACGCTCATGGAGCAAGACCCATTCCTATTGTGTATTGGAAAGGCCTTCGTTTTGCATGGTATCACATACCAGCAGGTAAGATTCTCAATGAAGAGGGAGAGAAAGATCCATGGCCACAGGCTTTCGTTGTTCTAAAGGGCTCAGGTATGATTCACATAGAAAATGAGATACTTAATCTTCAGCTCCAAACTGTCTACTACATCCCTCGGAACTGCATACATCAACTCCATGCAAACGATGCCGTGGAGTTACTCTGGATAGCTTGGGATGCAGAGTAAAGACAAGATAGCAGTACGAAGATGTAGTGGTGGACCGAGCGAGATTCGAACCAGATTTAACAGAATTTAAATCAAAGCTCAATAATGATTTCATGGAGTGTGGTAGTTTGGACAATGACCCACAAATAGAAGCAGAAATTAAAGCATTCTTTGAAGAATTTGCTAAAGCATATCCTAAGGATGATATTGACAAGTATCTATCATTCTGGTCAAAAGATGAGAATCTTGTAGTGTTTGGTACAGGTGAAAAATGGGTCGGTTACGAGGAGTATAAGACTGGACCTCAGGAAGATAAGGATAGATATGGAGACATCTCACTATCATTTGATTGGTTATCGATCAACTCACATGGTCCAATTGGTTGGATAGCCGCAGAGGTTTCTGTATCTATGAGTCCAGGAGGTCAAGAAATGACTCTTCCTGCTAGAATGACTGGTGTTGTGAAGAAAACAGGAAATAAATGGCAGATTGTACAAGGACATATTTCGATGGCTTCATCAGACTCTGAAGAAACCTGATTGGTTCAAGTCATAGTGTATCTTTCTTGGTATGAAAAAGTAGTTGGTGGACCGAGCGAGATTGAAAGTTCTGTTATTTCATCATATGAATTTCGTTGGCTGAAACTGTTTCATTCTCTCCTGGGTAAATTCATCATAGTTAATCCGTCTCCCATCTATACTTTCGTGCACAATTAGAATAGAAGAATCTGACTATGACTTGGAATCTTGAAGTCAGTCCACAATTCTTTTAACCGTTTCATCCAGCCTAGCGACTCGCACGATATGTGTAAAAACGTGGGCCGGTAGATCAGCCCGGTAGATCGCTTCCTTGGCAAGGGATTCGCTTTGGCGAACCTACCAAACTGGAAGAGGTCGTGAGACTCCGTATAATTCTAAGATACGGGGCACGAATTCGAATCTCGCCCGGTCCACCACTATTTCTTACTTACACTTCTCAAGACCTAAATCGTTCCATATCATCCCAAGGGTATCTCTAGCCCATGTAACCTGTCTGTGACATTTATTGCAAAGGGCTACCCAGTCATCAGGATTCAAATTTCGTAGATATTTGGTTGAAGCAAGGATGCGACTTTCGTGGGGTCTACCGTCTTTCCTATGAATTACCATCTTCTTTCCCTCCTCTATTTCACCACAGAAATGACAGATTTCTCCGAAGAGTGACTTACGCACTTCCTTGGCGCTCTCCCTAACAAAAGAACCAGTAATAGGTTTTTCATAGTCCTCACGAGTCAATGATTTGAGAGTTTCCTTGCTTGTACCAGATACAAGTTTTCTTTGAGATTTGATGTAATCATAGTCTTTGTTTGCCATTTTCATCAACCAGTGTGTACCCCTATGACATGGTATACAAAGTGGTGCCCATTCCTTCTTGTTCAAATTACTTAGAAACTCCTTTCTCCATAGAGCTTCTTTATGATGTTCAGATCCATCTTTTCTATGAATTGCTAATTTATGTCGCTCCCCTTTCGTTTCAACATCGCATATGTCACATTTAGTCCCAAAAATTGATACCCTAAACTCTCGGATTCTTCTCTGTGTTTCCCGTCTACGTTCTTTACTTGCCTCTCGCCGTTCATCGTCACTCTCGAACTTTCTTTTTGGAAGACCACGTCTTTCAAAGCGAGATGTCCACCCTTGCTGCTGGAAGAATCGGCTCAAAGTGGCTTCACCAACCTCGAAACGATTCGCAATCTCACGTTGAGTCAGTTTGTCATCATAATAGAGTCTGTGAATTTCTTTCTCTAAACCATCGAGCTTTTTCCTACGATATTCTGATTGTTTCCCATCTCGGGGGACTATCAGCAGGGGCTTCATGTCTTCCTGTGTTGTCTGACTCTTATAATCACGTAGAAGAGAATTGTGGAGTGAAACAAGCTATATCCATTCTATTCTGTCGAAAATCTCCTCAATTCCTGCGGAACGGACAGTTAGGTCTGCAAAATGATTCTGAGCCTTTGGAACTGTTTCTTCATCCAACTCAACCTGCTGGAGATTCGTGCAGGCAAAGAGTGGAGAAACATCCACCTCTTTCAGAGAATTATCATCCAACCAGATTCTATGAAGATTCACACAATTCTCCAAGGGTTTCAAGTCAATCTCGTGAATCTCTGTACCTTGAACCCATAGTAACTGAAGGTTCTCACAAGCCCCAACAGGATTCAGGTTAATCTCAGAGATGCCTGAATTAACTATCGCTAGTTCCTGTAATTTGGGGAGGTTCTTCAAAAACTCCAAGTCCACAGAAGATATCTTATCACCAACGAGAGTAACTCGCTCTAACTTAGAACACCCTGAGAGGGGCGTGAGATCAATATCTAGAAGATAATCTGCAATAATAGAGAACACTCTCAGCTCTTTACAGTTGCCTAATGGTCTGACATCAAACTCTGTTAACTGACTCATGTGAACTACGAAGTTTTCCAGCTTCTTGCAATATGAAAGGGGAGAAGTATCAAGAACTTCTAGACTCTTATCATCAATGTGCAACGATAGTAGATTACTACACTTAGCAAGGGGTTCCAGATTGATAGTTTTGAACCGGTTATTCTCCATATGGACATGCTTGAGACTCTTGCAGTTTGACAGAGCAGAGAGGTCAATGTGAGTTGCTTGGCTTTGGTTGCAGGTGAACGCTTCCAGTTCAGTGCACTTTTCTAAAGTTGATAGATTGATTGCCTTTGCGTTTCTAAGAAATAGTCGAATCTCAATTGAATCTGCAGGGAACTCCTGTATTCCAATTATGCCATCCACTGTTTCGTATTCTACAACTATTGGGTCCATGAGTTACTGCTCCTAGTCAGTGTTAATAGAGGGAGTAGAATGCACCTATGATTAATGTTTCTAGAATTGTGGAGTGAAGCTCTTTCTAACCTGAGTCCATTTATGAAATAGCTGTAACTACAAGTATGCCTTGTTTTCTGCCCCATACTCAGATGAAGGGAGAAATACTGCTTCATGAAGCGTGTGACCTGTTGAAGTTTCGTAGGATTTTCCAGTATAGAAGAGTTCATCGTGAAACCGCGACATCATCAGTCTTAACGGAAATCGGAACTCTGAATGCAGGAGAACAAGAATGTCTTTCACAGTCCTGGGAGTTTCAGCAGATACTTCATAGTTTCCTGTTTCTAATTTTGCCAGCTTTCGGTTGGAATAAATATAATCTACAATCATTACGACAATAATGAAACCAGCAAATGAACCTGCCAACCAAAGAATATCGGGTATAATAGCCCAAACGATCATGAGGATCAAGACCGAAATAGGAACAACATAAACTCCATATTTAAACGGCCTAAGATACACTTTGAGTGCCCTAATATGGACCTCGGGATAATAAATGCCTAGTTTTTCGATGACTGTCCGTGTACTGTAGGTTGGATGATCTTCATGAAAATCATATTGCATTGGTGCTTTCGAATCCAAACAATATCCTATTTCCTCAATTCCTGCTCCATGAGCATCCAAATATGAAATTCCAATTGAAAGTTGGCGTCTGTCAACACCTTTGAATCTGGGTTCATACCATTCAGTGATCCATTTCTTACCATATACGATACTAAGAGGAAATGAAACAATAAATACTGGAAGTAATATCCATCCCAAAATAGCAAAAAAGTCAAGAAAAATCGTGAGGAACATAATTTCTCCCGAAAAAATGCATATGACAGCACTTATTGTTAGATTCCGACCTAGCTGAGATTCTCTTCTTCTGTAGATATCATAATCATTCTGTTCAACTCTATCCAAAAACTCTCTCAGTTCGCTATCTTCTAAGAACCTATCCGGATTCACGATTCTTTTTCCTGCTTCTTCAGTTTCCACAAATGAGCTTGTTTTAGAAACAAATACCCGTTCTTCTTCTGTTTCAAAAGATGCAATATAATCAGGATATTCATCTTTTTCTATCAGGATTTCCAATATCTTTGCAACTACTATTCTTGTATCTTGACGTTTGCCAATGAATAACCTATCAAAGATTGCCATTGGGACTGAAGCTATAATTATTGCAATATTGATAAACGAAAACCACAGGTAATAATCTGTATTCTCGCTTAGAATACCTGAGAGCAATACAGCTGATAAAATTGTGATGATTATTCCAAAGGCCAATCTATTGATTTTGACCTTTTTCGCAAACTGTTCAGCATTGATTGTCCATTGCCCATCCGGTTTCATGTAATATTTTTCGGTTAGATTTTGTTTTTCAGACTCTGAGTATTCATCTGAATTCCCTGATGTATAAATCTCTACCAATTCTTCAGGAGCAGGAACCCTACGTTGACCACTTTCAACAGAGCGGATACGATCACCAATTGAGCCCTCAACCCTCAGAAGATCATCAAGGATATCTTTTGCATTTTCATTATTATCTTTCGAAATTCGTTCCTTTAAAATTTGAATGCAGTTGTCGATATAGATATGTAATTTTCCAACTGCAACATCCTTTTCTTCGTTATCAGCTGGGTATTCTGGTTGCAGATATTTTTCCATTAGCCACAGCAACACAGGAATTACAAAGAAGTAGAGACTGGAACTACTCACTCCCTCCAGCGCAGTGTCAAGAATCATAATCGAACTGCCGAAAAATATAGGTATTATTCCAAGATTTAGGATAACAACCAGGATCAGGAGCCCTTTGGATACACTATCCGAGTAATAATACGAAATCAATATTCCTGCTGCACTCCCAAATATCACTACGAGCTCAATGTAGCCTATCAGGGTTGCACTGTATAGGAGCAAAGCAACTAATTCGGAATCAAGGTAAGATTCCAATAGCTTTGTGAATATGTAAACTAAGAAAACCCCACCATACGCGATAATAACGATGATGCCAAATCCGATCATGGGATTTGCATTTTTCCATTTCCGGGATCCCGCTGAACGTATCACTAGTTGATGAAGAATAAATGAAAATATCATTGACCCCAAAATTATGATTGGAAAAAAATTAAGTAAAAGTGGGAAATCTATGATACTCATTTCTATCAATTGCATTAATCGTGACTGGGGATAAAGTTATTCCTAAATTCGACTCTATTTTCACATTGTTCTTGTATCCATTACAACAGTTCCGTGGATAGTTTGATACAGTAAATATTCCTCAATGTTTCTCCTTGGAGGTAAGTTGATGAAACATAAATTGCTCTGGAAATTTCCCCATTCCCTTGATACAGACCGTCTAGTCATTAGAAAGTATGAGAAGGGAGATGGCGAGAAGTACTTCGCTCTGTTTGAGAGGAATAATAATCGCAAGGAACTCGAAGAGCATGTAGATGAAGCCAAATCCGTCAAGACAGCTGAACAGGCTGAGATTAGAATCAGAGAGCACGAAGCAGAATGGATTGCACGAAAAAGACTTGTCCTGGGAGTGTGGCTCAAAGACACAGGAGTGTGTGTAGGACAGATATGGATTGAGCCAAACAAGTGGGATGTACCATCATTCGAGCTCGGATATTTCATCGATTCGGGATATCAGAGAAGAGGCCTTGCCCTTGAAGCATCAACTCGTGCCCTCAAGTTCCTCTTTGAAGACCTCAAGGCTCACAAAGCAATCATAATCACACAAGACACAAATGAAAAGAGCTGGAAACTTGCTGAACGTCTTGGTTTTACGAAAGAGGCTCATTTTCGAGAATCACATATCAAAGATGGAAAACGATGGGGAATGCTGTACTACGGTATGCTGAGGGATGAATACAGGACCACCTTCAATGAGAGAAATGGGGACACGTAATCAATATCTTCATTCTACCAAAAAAGACTTGGTCTTAGTATCTGGTTCCTGTTCGGATGTGTCCAATTCCTCACTCCATGGAGCCTCTACCTTATTTGGACGAAGAATGCGAGTAGACCCTAGTGCCAATACGGGGATTATCGGAATTGGGAGGATCAGTGAGTAGATTGGAACATTATCTGCCATTGATCCAATTGGAATGAACAACATTGGGAGCATCAATAATATTGCAACAAGTGTGAGTATTATCACACTCCGAAGATAGGATCTTTCACTGGAAAATCGACCATTAGCATATCTGTACGCTTGATATCCAATGAGTACATATGGAAGCCAAAATTGAAACATTACCAACGCCATTGGAGTAGGTCCGCCAACTACAAGATTGCCTCGGCGTTGAATTACCCAAATTGGTGCGTATATCATGAGCATATCGAATGTTTCTGGGCTCCGATAATCAAATAGGTATGGTAACAAGAAGGATAGAGTAAGTATTATTTTTGCAACAGTTACTGATTTAGCTCTAGGTTCAAACTGATATTTCGTTGACAATGCCACCTACCACATACCCACCAGTGCGTGAAGGGATATAAAGTTTGAAAGGTAGTTCGGACCTAGACCATTAGGTAATAATGAAGATGTGACTGTAGCTATGGAAGAACAATCCTCAACATATACAACGCCAATTCAGAAGATTGCACTGAAACAAATCCAGACTGAAGGGGTGATACTAGATATTGGTGGTGGCGGTGAGGGATTGGTTTCTAGAATCGAAGGAACCAAGGTCTGTGCTGTAGATATTCGAATAAGTGAGATTCGAGAAGCGCAGATACATGGACCTCCTTCAAACTGGTTTGTGAGTGATGGTCAATCTTTGTGCTTTCAAGAAAATGTGTTCGATGTTGTCACACTCTGGTTCTCACTAGGGTACATGAGTGATTGGTCAATTAAACAAAAAGTTCTGGAAGAAGCATATCGAGTTCTAGGTGAGAGTGGTAGATTATCGATATTAGCCAGTAGAATTCAGGAGTCATGCGAGCGTCTTACTTTTTGGGGACATTTCACATTTCCGGATGGTACAATTTCACAGATCGGATATGGAGTAAGAGGAGGGCAGGAGCAGACTCTAGAGCGGGTAACTGAGTTGCTTTCAGAAATAGGATTTAAGATACGGTCTCATGAAGATAACAACGAGTGGTTTGAGATTCAAGCTGTCAAAATTTAGCTGAACACTGTTGTTCTGTGTTCCAAAACCTTAAAGTGCGGACCGTTGTCCGCTCTGACATTCAGACACCTGGTGAGAATAATGAGCCTAGCAGTATGGTGGAGACGTGGCAGTAAGCCCGGTTTGATAATGATGTTCTTAGGATTCGCAGGTCTAGTGCAGATTCCAATTCTGTGGCACGCTCAAGTGTATGTTAGTGTTCTGAGCGCAGAGATTCAACTCCTCGTGTCACTAGGAGCCATGGCGGTCTTGGGAGGTGCTTATGTTCTCATTGCAGAGGCAATGTATCGCTGGGCCCACATTGTTTCAAAGAGAAAGAAGAGAAGACGTCAGAAAGCTCAAACTAACTGGATAGCAAAGCTCTCAGCCTTTGCTCGTTCTTCGACCGACATGCCTGCTTTTGTTGGTGTAGCTCTCCTGACTTGTATATTCTTCTTGTTCTATTTCATACCCTTCGGAATAGCTGATGCAGGGAGCCTACCTTCATTCCTTGCTAATGTTGCATTTCTTGACCCACTTTACATCTATCCCCTTGCTGTTAATTCTGCAGCTATAGCAACTGCAGTTCTAGCAAGTTATATGAATTACAAGATCAAGTAAAGGATTCAATGATTAATCCTAAAACCACATTTCCTACAGTATTGGTCGCTATTATCATTCACAGTACGACATTTCATGCATCGAATCTTTAGTGAAGAATCAGATCTATCCAAGGGTGTAATATTGTGACGTGTCGCTGTTACACGAGAGTTACCAGTCATTCTTGAGCCAAGACCTTTCACACTAATGGGTGATCGAGGTTTCAAAATATGTGCATATGGTGAATCATTAGACGTACTAGCTATTATGCGTGTCCTACAACTCGGACAAATCATTGTATCATCTTCAAGTGTTTTTCTGCATTTGGGACATCTCATTTGCTTAACCTCCAAATATGATATGCAATTTCCATCGTTCTTCCTTCGAGGTGTCGCTATGTTTATAAAACTTGGACTTTGACCATCCAAATACATATGCCGAGGTAGATCAGCCTGGGAGATCGCACGGCTGAAGACCGTGTTGCCTTCGGGGTAACCCCGGAGACAAGGGAATTGTCGTGTGTTCAAATCACGCCCTCGGCACCACTTCTTCTTTCTTCTATCATTGCTGAGTAAGAGCTGTTGCAATGATGCCTTTCTCCGTTTTCTTAGCCTGTGTTGAATTCAAGCCCTTCTGCTTTACCCAGAGATAGCTAAAAGCAATAGCGAGGTATGCAAAATAAGCAACTACCTCAAGTGCGGATGGATTACCATTGTATCCAAACAGTGCTTTTGCTAATCCACCTATTGCGCCCTTATCATGAAGTAATGGATAACTACCGTCAGGCAAAAGTGGTGGATTGATATTCCAAACCTCAATCGGCCCGATGAGGAGTAAGCCAGCCTCTTGTAATTCATGTATTCCGTATGCTATCATTCCGGCTGCAAATAGAATGAGAAAGATAGAGGTCCATTTGAAGAGAGAGCCGATGCTAATTCTAAGAGAGCCCTTGTAGATACCTATTCCCAGAACCACAGCAAGAGATAGACCAAGAGCAATTCCAATGTAGCTTTCAATTCCTTCTTGAATGACAAGCGCCATGCTGAAGAGAGATAGTTCGACTCCTTCCCTAAAGACGAGGGAGAAACTTAGAAGAGCCAGACCGATTCCACTCTGTTTAACAACAGAATTCTCCATAGAATCCTCAATTTCCTGAGTGACTCGGGCACCAGCGTTCCACATCCACACTATCATTGTTGTGAGAAGAAGAGCTGCGATGAGTACCACAACCCCCTCAAACACGTTCAACATGGATCCTTCAAAGATTCCCCATAACAGTCCAACAACTACAGCTACACCTAGACTTGCTAGTATTGCTACAATTGTCCCGTATATCACATATTTTCGTAGATTTATCTGATTGGTCTTTCTCAGGTAGGATAGCATTATGGCAATTATCAAGGCGGCCTCTATACCTTCCCTAAGAGAAATGATAGTTGGAGTGATTATCATGTATGTTCATGTTTGGAATATTAACTATCGTTAATAGTATTGTTATACGTATCTTTACGATGATTGAGTGATAAGATTCAATAGAAAGGTCAGTGACAGGTTACTGCAGTATTGTAGAAGAAGTGATTCGTAATGAAGTTTGAAGATTACTTGAAACCAACAGAATACTGTGATAGTGACCATCGAAAGATAATTGCTAAGGCAAAAGATCTCACACAGAATATTGAATCTCCTAAAATGAAGGCCTTGAGCATTTTTCAATATGTGAGAGATGAGATAAAATTCGGGATGTACGATTTCGTTAAAGCATCTGAAACTCTTAACAAAGGAGTTGGTGATTGTGGCAACAAAGCCAATCTCCAAATTGCACTGCTACGTGCAGTAAATATTCCATCACGATATCGAATTATTTCTCTGAGAAAGGAGTGCATTAAAGGTGTAGTTTCAGATATGTTCTATAATGCAGCTCCGGAGGTAATACCCAATCATCCCGGATGTGAGTGTTATCTCTCCGAAAAATGGATTTCTTCTGACACATCATTTGACAGAGATTTACTTGAAGCTGCTTACAAGAAAGGCATTTTCAATAAAGAAGAGATTCCAACAATCGATTGGGATGGTGAGAGTAATCTGAATACTTTACATTACTGGATGGTAGAGGATAAGGGAACTCTTCATTCACTTGATGACTTAGTTAGAGAAGCTGAAAAGGAGTTTGAGGAACTTCCCATCGATAAAGATCAGCTAGAAATGGTAATCAGACAATCAAATGAACATACTAACAGCCTACGAGAGTAATTGTCATAGATAGCTCCACTTGACCACTTTCTTATATTCAGGCTTGAAATCCCACAATTTGATTGAAATGACCTACTGCAGAATCATATCAAGTGCATCACATTTGTGTGAGTCAGAGTAAGGTTTCTTGTTTTGATAATTATGGGCCAGTGGTCTAGCGTATGACATCTCTCTGATATAGAGAAAATCGGAGGTTTCAGTCCTTCCTGGCCTACCAATGGGATGTTGGTCTAGCTCGGTGAATGACATTGCTCTTATATGGCGAAGATCGGCGGTTCGATTCCGCCACGTCCCACTATTTCAACTCCATCATATTTCGCTACTGAGGAGACCTCATCATATCCCAGTGCGGAATATCTGTGTTAGGCACCACGCCCTCAGCCAGAACTTCAAAGCCATAGTGTTCATAGAGTGATACGTTCGATTCACTTTGAGCTTCAAGATAACAATGCATTTTACTCTCATCAAGACGTGCAAGCATTGGACGAATTAACTTACCGGCGAATCCTTGACCCTGCATCTCGGGGTTTACTGCAAATGAGCCAAGGTGCATGTATGGAGTTGTTGCGTATTTTGCTCTGCGCGTACTTGAGAATTCACCGACCTTAATCATTCTGTTGAGTAATGAGCGACCAAAGATTCTAAGCAGCTTAAATCCACCTGAGCGAAATTCTCGCCACAGATTACTGTCGATTGTTTTCGAGGGTATCCAAATAGCAATACCTTCTACTTCATCAGATGTAGTAAATACTTCTCCATATTGTCGACCTTGTTTCAGTCTGTACTCGAAGAATAGAGGTAAGAGCCGTTGTCGTTGTGTTTCATCAGGAAAGAAATGTGCATTCAACGGATCATCCCAAAAGGCTCTGGTCATAACGTCAATACACTTCTGAAATGAAGATTTTGAGAGAGGAACTAGTCCTTCAAGAGTAGACACCATCGTACTTGCCTAGGTAAAATGAATTTTATGAAATCTTCTATAACTGGTGAATGGAGCAATCAAGTGAATAAAAAAGAAGTGAAGTGAGGGACCAAGTCCCCCACTGTATATTATCTATTGTGACTCGTCAGGTTCCGTGTATCCATCATGGTATACTGTTTCTTTCTTTTGGAACTGATCATGTTCGCCTAGGATTCTCTTCCAGAGAGGAGTTCTCAGGCTGCGACGTTCACCCCAGTTTCCTTGCCACCAGATGCCCTTGCCAGCACGAATATGCATAGTGATTTTCATGCTTGATACAAGGATCCTCCAGACTGCAATTGCTACCGTGACGAACATTATGACTACCCATATCCAGTCAAAAGAGAATGGAATGTCGTTGGTCTGGAAGAATTCAAGGAGATTGTATGTTCCCCAAGAGCCATCAGTATACACGTACACTGAATCAAGAGGCCAACCAATCCGGATGAGAGGGCCTGCTAGAGCAATCCAGATAACACTGATAACACCTTCAAAAGCTAGGTTGAAATTGTTTTCTCCACCCACGAAGAAGAGTGCTCCTCGAACTGCGCCTAGGAATAGGAAGATTACTACAAACATGTAGAATTCCGCAAAGGCGGGAGTGTAGAGGAAAATTACTCCAGGAATCATCAGAACGAATCCCCAAAAGATTCCCGAAATCAAGTCACCGAGTGCATCCAAGCGCCCCTTAGGCTTGAAACCGTCTACACCAAGACCAAATATGGTCTCAAGTGTGGTCTTATCCGTAAGTGGCTTTTCACGATCAAACATCGATATGATGCCTATTATTGCAACGATGATGAATAGATTCAGGAAGATTATGATTGGAATGCTAACAGGCCAATTCTGAATGTCAGCTCCAAGCAATTGAGTCAATGTGACTCCTAGCATGGATGCTCCAATTGTGAATGCAGCTGCAATACCAATTAGCACAACAATGATTCGGCTCACTGGATTGACATATTCTGCAGGAACAGGCCCTACTTTCTCGCCTGAACCAGCATACTCGTTAGCTACACTCTTAGGTTCGCCCATTCTTTCAATGGCCATCATAGCAGAACCAGCAGTCATTGTGTCCTCACCGATTCTCTCAGCCTCCTCAATAAGGTGGGTCTGAAGTTCGACGATGGCATCTTCGCTATCTAGAGGAAGATATACCCTAACACGATCAAGATATTGCTCAATAAGTTTCAAAGGATCATTACTACTCATATTATTCAACCTCATTAACGACTTCACGCATCTCGCGTGAGAGAATAGACCAGGTCTGCGACATTGCTCCTAGAGCCTTCAAGCCTTCTTGAGTAACTGTATAGTACTTCTTAGGCTTGGTAGGATCTTCATAGTCCCATTCGGACTTTAGGAGCTCACGCTTCTCTAGTCTTCTCAGCAAAGGATAGACTGTGCCTTGCTCAAGAGCCAAGAATGACATCTTCACATCGAGCAGCTTGACAACCTCGTATCCGTACGCTCTTTTCTTACTCAGAAGGGATAGGATAGCAAGGGTCACAGCACCTCGTTTGACTTCCTTGGACCATCGGTCCAATTCTTCTTGCGTCTTTTTTGTCATTGACACGTTTTTTACCTCTGTATTATTCATTATAGTGTACAGTATAGTACTGTACGACACACAGTACTAATTATTATTCATATATAAATGTTATCAACTAGGCTATAATATCACCCCACCCTCACCCACCCACATGTATATTTGAGCGTGAGGTGATTCCACAGTAGAGGAATAAACAGTGACTGTGCAAGTACGTGTCAAACGACTCACTCCTGACGCTAAGATTCCCAAGGCTGCAAAGGTTGGTGATGTTGCTTTTGACCTCTATTCTGTGATTGATCATAAGATTGAACCTGGAGAGCGTTACGCCGTACCTACTGGAATAGCTGTGGAGATTCCTCCAGGGTACGAAGGACAAGTACGACCAAGAAGTGGACTTGCATTAAAAGAAGGCATCACTGTCCTCAATACTCCAGGGACAATTGATAGTGGATATCGTGGAGAAGTCAAGACCATCATGATCAACCATAGCGATGTATCATTCCAAATAACAAAAGGAATGCGCATTAGTCAACTGGCAATCCGCCCAGTACCCGAGGTATCCTTCATCGAGGTGGATGAGCTATCTGATACCGATAGAGGTGAAGGTGGATTTGGAAGTACAGGCGTTTAGGTATTGACACGGTCGCAATGTTTTTAATCGACAGCCATGGTGACTGAATCCACTGGGCCGGTGGTCTAGCCCGGCTATTTTATCATCCTTCGGGATGGTTAAGTCGCCTGAGTTAATCGGAATCACTCCGATTGTCTAGTAAATATCTCATTGACAGTGAGATGGCCGCGCGTTCAAGCAGCTCGGGATTTCCCTGAGTTGGGACAAATCGCGCCCGGCCCACCATTCACTTATTCGTCGTTCCACCATCTTCTTACATTTATTCCTCGCTCAGCATATTCAGCTAGAATCTTATCTACAGTATCTGGATTGTCCAGTATTGATTTTCGTATCACTCGTCGTTTCCTTACATCATTTGGTGGTGCAATCATACCCAAACGTAGTGCCTCGATTTTATTTGCTGTTCGTATAACCCATGCAACAGTTACAGCGCCGGTCCTTTTTTGATAAAAAACAGATACGGGTTTCTTTACTACTTTGACTCCTAATATTGTTGCTATTTGAGCTTCGTATTCAATCAAATTGTTTGGATTCTGATATATATGATTCAACAACTTGGTTGCTACTCTTGAAGTATTTCGATTCTTGTCCTTCGTGAGCTGTTCTAATTTTCCCATTGGAAGTCGTTTATAGTGTTCATACGGTTTACCATGTTCTATTACGAAATCTACTTCTTCTTGACTGATTAGGGGTTTGAAGGATATCCCTGTATCCTTAGTATCTATATAGAGAGTATGTGAATGACCCCAGTCAATAAGAGTTGGTCTCACAGAACCATCTTGTGGAACTAGTTCTTCAATTAGAGCACATAATGTGTCCCATGTAAAAGTGAATATTAGTGGGAATAAACCGGGATTGTGAATAGTTTTGTTACCAGGTGTTAATCCTAATTGTATTAGGGCTTTCCCAATAACAGCTGAAAGATAAGTAACATAACAATTAGTTCTTTTATCATATGTTGGTTTTAGTTGAATATCTCCGATAGCTTGTAAGTACTTCTCAACTATCCGTATTCTTCTGATATCTGGTTCATGGTATGTTATCACACCATTTGATTTCAGATTGCAATCCGAAATAACTATGGAAACGATTCGGGTCAATATTGTTTCAAGCTTGGATCCCTGAGGAAATCGAGGATTCGTAATACCATCGCGTCCGGAAACGCCGGCAATTTTGGAAATTGATTGCTCAAGATCGGTTATTGACCAGGTTGATAAATTGATTAGGAAACGTAGTTGTTCCCCTTTAATCCGATTGTATCTCAAATTGATGTATGTTTCTGAGGGAATAACTGTGAAAGAATCTTGTTCAGATGAGTTAAAGTTCCATGAAGTCCTTTAATGCTATCATTCAAATTCTGTGTTTGTTGGATATTCATCACAAATTGTGCAAGTTTATTTTTGTCAGTGAAATAGAAAAAGGAGCCTTTATACAAATCAATCAAATCTAAACACGTGGATTTTTCCCAGAAATATATTCGACCATTATCGAATCCAATTGCAACATCATCAGTGTATATTTCCACATTAGATTTCGCTCTTAATCCCTTAATTATTTTCACTCTTTGTTCTATATTTTTAAAATTTTGATGTTGCTTGGGAATTGAGTATAGTTCTATTTCTGATGTGAGATGTACAGATTCAGATGATGATTGATATTCTCTGAGATTTGCCCATTCTCTAAGTATTCTCTCTTCTTCACATTGACGTAATTTAGTTATTGGAGGAGGTTCACTACCATTTCTCCATCTATTCACCATTGCCTTTGATATACCATAGAGTGACGATAGTTTTTCTATAGTCAGAGTCCAATTGTTAGATATTTCCAAATACTTCGTGCAAATCTCCCAATCCTTTGATGAGAGCATCCCATACTTGCTTTGAAGTTTTTCAATATCTTGTTTTGTTTCAATAGAAATCTTTAGAGGACTTCCTTTAGCAAGTTCATACGATCTCTTCAGTTCAAGAGATTCTAATTTTCCCAGAATCTTCGGTTTTCTTCTTAATTTTCCATTGAAATAATTTTGAACCTTCTCATACTGTTCATCAAATGTTTCCCAGAATTTTAATTCATTATGATACTGGAGTGCTAATTGAAATTGGGTTATTGTTTTGATTTCCCATGGAATGTGTTCACCTTCATTTGTACTTTCTATTTTCTTTAATCGTAATTTCAGATTCATGGCACGAAGGACAAACTTGCTCCAGACCCGCTCAACCTCATCCTTCCAGAGCTCTTTGATAAGTTTAGGAACCTTACCCTTTCGTTTCCCTCGTAGATACTTCTTAGCATCCTTGTACTTTTCCGTATAGTCTGGACTTGCCTTAACTGAGGAATTTCTTTTGACCCACTCATCAAGATTTTCAGTTTTCAACTTGGAACGAATGGACTTCTTGAACGTTTCACGTTCTTCTTCAGAGATCTTGGTGAACATCTCGTCTATCTTTTCTTTCACTTTCGTCTGTTCGCTCTGTTCAATTTCTTCCCTGGTTTCTTCAAAATACGGTCGAAATTCAAGAGACCTATCTATGTGTTCTTTTCCAGTCATATCATCAACGATTATTCTTGATTCATCAGCTTCCGCTTCTTTCGAGGACTCCAGTTCCTCAACTAGCTCATTAACTAGGTCCTCAACAAATTCCTCGATGTGTTGGATAGTTTCCTCAGATATTTCGATGGAAAGTTCAAGATCATCTTCAACCTCTAAAGATTCGGTGAGCTCACTTTCAATAATTTCATCCTGCTCTGGACCTGTTTCTGCCCTTTCATTTTCAGACGAGGTTTCACGGGATTCATTTGAGGTGTCGAGGTGCTCTTTTTCAGTATCCTTCTTCTCTTCTGAAATCTCTCTAATCTCTTCTCTGCTTTCAATAGATGATGTTTCCTCGATTTCCTGTGATTCCTTCACAACTCTTTTTTCTTCATGGTCCCTCTTAGGCTCGTCAACAGAGGTCTCATTGGTCGAATAATCTTCTATGGTGGTACGTTCCTTCTTTCTTCCGGACGTTTCAACCTCTTTGGGTTCAGCTTCTTCAGATTCCAAAGCTTCAGGACGGACTATGGAGTTGTGGATCTTAACAGACTGCTCTTGTTCTGCGACTTCTGGATTTTCTGAGGTCTGCTGAACTTCAGGTGCTTCTTCCTTGCCTGAATCTACTGACTCCTCGATCTCCAGTTCAGCATTACTCTCAGAAACCTCCCCAGTTTCCATGACATAGACCATCCCATCGCTACCCTCGATATGAGATTCACCGGAAACCACGGTCTCTTCAGCTTCGTTATCTTCTGTTGATTTTTCAGATTCAGAGGATGTTTCTTTCACCGACCGCTCTTCGAGTTTATTCTTCATATCATTGACAAACTCTTCGTGGAGAACTTCACGAACTTCCTCAATATCATGACCAAGGTCTTCCTCCATACCCTCTAACTCTTTTACAGATTCGTGAGCTATCCTTTCAGCCCGTTCTGCATTAGAATCAAGTTCTTCAAGTTCTTTGATGGCCTCCTCAGTGAGGTGCTCGATTTTTTCCCGCCTTTCAAGTTCTTCTGAAGCCTCAGAGGCAATCTCCTTTGCAGTTTTCGAAACCTCATCAACTTCTTGCTGTTCAAGTGTTTCATCAATTTCCATAGGTCTGTGCCTATCAATATCTTCAGAGAACTCACGCGGCACTCTCAGACCCCTGCTCAGCAATTCTTGTTTTTATTGCATCATTAATGGTGTCCCAAAGAGTTTCAGTCATAGCATTTCACAAGGAAAATGAAGAACGCAAAACCTATTGATTGTGACCTAATGGTAAGAAGTTAAACATGCGCTCTTCTCCTGTTATTCCCGCATTGTAGGTCCATTCAAATTGACAAACAAGGGTTAAGGGGGCTTTATTATTCTCAATAACCACCCATGGTAGATTTCTTACCTAGTCAATGGCCGTGGTTTGCAGGAATTGAGCACTCTTTTGTTCAAATTCAGTAACGAGTTCAAGCGACTCGGGATTTCCCCGATCCGGAGCAAATCACGTCCGGCTCACCATCTTTTTCTTTGGCAATTTCTCAATAATCAAGACCTTTCCCTATTCAAGTAAATTAACAAAGGATTTAAAAATGAAAACACTTCTTGTTAACCAAATTTGGTTAATTAGTAAGAGTGTGTGCCGTTAATGAAATCCATTCATTTCAAATTCCCAACGAAACAACAGGAGTTCATATGGCAGAGAAGACGACTAGAGATTCCTCCGTCGGTAATCGCTCGAGAATTGGATGTGTCAC
>JAUWOU010000175.1 GCA_030612005.1 Candidatus Thorarchaeota archaeon
GCTAAGAAATAATCTAAGAAAAAGAAAGAATCTTCTAATATGAAACCTGCTAAGAAATAATCTAAGCCTAATAAAGAAGCAGCTAAGAAGAAACCAGCTAAGAAAGAAGCTAAACCTAAGAAAGAAGCAGCTAAGAAGAAGCCAGCTAAGAAGGCTGCTGATAAGAAAGAAACAAAGCCAAAGAAGACAGCTGCGAAGAAGACTGCAAAGAAATAATCTGAATAATCTTATGAGTGGGTTACTCGAAAAGAGTTACCCCTCTCTTCTTCTTATTTTGTGATATCATTGAAAAAGAATAGTGATGGCTCCGCACCTCTTAGATTTGGAGCCACGAACATTATTTGTTTACTGAGATACAAATTATTTGAGCGCTGCAATCTGTTTATCCAAGTCTTCAAGCTGAGTATCTAGATCAGATTCTTTTGTCTTGTATTCGTCTTCGGGGATATAGCCACGCATATAGTCGAAACGAAGATCAGTCAACTGTGCTTTAAGCCGGTCTTTTTGTTGCAGCAAGAAATCTAACTGATCGCTTCCTTCTGTAGATTCTACAGTTGGTTCTGGGGTAGCTTCTGAAACTGGTTCCGGTACTGACTCAGGAACTGGTTCTGGAGTTGGCTCCGGAGTCGATTCTGGAGCTGGCTCTGGAGCTGGTGTAACCTCCGGCGTTGGTGCCGGTTCGGGTGTAGGTACCGGTGCCGGAGCATCAACTTTTGGGGCATCAGTCTTGACGCTTTCCATTTTCTCCATGTTCTGCCTCAGTGCTTCGATCTGATTTGCTATCTCTGCAAAACTGTCGTTAATTGTCTGGTTAATAGACATCTTCATCTTAGCGAAGTTTTCAGCCAAAGTATCTGCGAGCTTTTTAGTTTCAGCTACATTCTCGGCGAAACCTTCGATTTCTTTAAGTTTCTCCATCATTGCGCTTAAATCGAAAGACATGCTTTTAATCACCTATGTGCGCCTGTTAAACGATAGTTCTTCTTGATGGTTCTTAACCTTTGCCTTGATGCATTAAATTGCTAATTTTACGAAATTCTCTTTATTTATTTTAAAGAGGCTTGATTGATTCTTCTTCAAATGTTTGTTTTCTCGTGAGAATGACGACCGAAGTTATTGTAACACTCGGATTATGGCATTTTAGCCTCAGCCTTGCCCTCTAGAATTGCTCTTCTAATAATCTGTATCAGACGATCTCGATAAGAGATATCGATAGCAACAAGCTCGTAAGTTGGGAGTCCTAGAATCTGACCAACGCGCTCTGGTGTAAGCGCGGTTGGTAGATCCTGCTTGTTTGCAATCCCAATGACCTTTGCATCAGGAACTTCATCTTTCACCAGTGTAACCAATTTCTTACTTCTGAGCACATTCTCAAGTGTGCTATCCGTGACAATAATGACAACCTGTGCATTAGCAATCATCTTAGCCCATAGTATACTGAATCGAGATTGTCCAGCAAGGTCCCACAAAACAATGTTTGCGTTACTTATTTCATCTGGCAATTTCTTGATTGATACACCAATAGTTGGATCATGAACGAGCGGTATGGTTTCTCCACGAAGAAGATGAAGAGTAGTTGTTTTACCAACTCCTGCGAAACCTAAGATAGCAACCTTTACCAACGTAACTGCAATTTCATCGACTTTATCATCAAATCCTTCAAGAGCCTGGTTTGCTTGAGCTAAATTCGCATAATCCCTCATGAATGACTCAACAAGCTCACTCATTTTATCTTCGATTTGATTTGCATCGTCAGCTTTGTCTGCTACAAACATGAATGTGAAAGTACTTCTCTGAGCATAGAAGATACGTGCAATAGCTGCGTTCATGTATTCTGTTTTTTCTTCTAAATCAACAGTCTTCAGAAAGTGTGCAAGATTGACCAGAAATTCTACCATGCTTGCCTTTGAGTCGCTCTTGGCGTACTCTTTGGAATAAATCATGTTTCCCTGTTCACCAAGGACGTAGACGCCGCGAATCATTTTGCTTCACCCCAAGTTTGCATTAGGAGTTCCAAATGTCGCTGTGCAGCATCTGATGATATTTCTTTCTCTGATAGTTTCTTAGATAAGATAGGTAAAACGTATTCAGGCAGGAATGATTCAATTCTGGGATTAGTTAGAAGGCCCCAGAGATCTTCTTCTTCAAATCTGATTACTACTTTGTCAGCCTCTAATGCGAATAGCAATTTTCTCACTACTGATTCTGGTAACGCAGTATTCTCAGAAATATCTGCAACTGTTAGTGGTTGCTCCCTTAATGATATCAACACTCTATACTGAAGTTTCTCTGCAAGTATTCGTGATATTTTCTCTCTATCCTCAAGTATGGGCGAATTTGGATCATCAACTCGTAATGTAGGATTGTATCCCTTATTTGGTGGAGGTGGTGAGAAGAACGCAGCCAAGAACTCTTCATACTTCTCAGCAATTGATGGTATTGCTTCCCTTGTCTTTAAAATTGAATCCACAGGGGGTTCTCGATATCCAAAGATATCTTTCACAAGGAAGACCATTTCTGATGTTTTTCCGACAAGCTCCACTTTTACTATACCTGAATTCATAAGCGGTGCCATTGCTTCTCGTAGATCAATCTCGTCGTTCTGTACTTGGGTTCTCAACCAGATTGATAATTTAGCAGCTTTCTCAATACCCTCTGCTTGCATTCTTTCTAGCAACAGAGCTGATGATGGAGTAATAAAAACCTCGGCAAGATTTTGTTCTTCTGACAAGTCCTTCAGAACACTACCTTTCTCCAAAATTTCTTCTAACGAGAATGATTCCTGATCAACTGTAATCAATGCAAGAATCAATCTTCCCGATCCGGTTAGATTGCTACGCAATATCTCGAAATCTTCATCTTGCTTCAATACCGAACAAACCATCCAACCTGGATAGAGTGCAGACCTGTATGATGCTATTCTCATATCCTCGATTTCACAATAGTTTATTTCTTCCTTTTTCTCCTTCTGATGTTCATAATAAATGAGATTCAGTACTTTCTCATTCAATGTCAGTGATGAAGGATAGCGCTGCTTGACTACAAACCCGTGAAAATCATCTAATTGGACTATGAAAGTTGACTCTGGCATGTGACGCCCCATTCTGGAAATTAGCTTTACTCCATAAAGGTTTGACCCTCATGTAACCCCCCACAGAAAATGGATTCATTTTGATTCCTATTGGTCATTTCTGGACTCAACGTGAATAAAACATGTTACAACGCCCTTGTTATTGAAAATCCAACATCGTTCACAGATGATTTTGCCACATACCACACAAGTACCAAGGTACTGTTCGATACTGATTAGCTTGCTCTCTTCTTTTCCTATTGCATGTTTATTGCAATAAGAAACACCACATCGAGAGCATGAATGTTCTCCTTCGCCAGAGCAGATAACACACTTGTTTGATTGGTTTCCTATAGCTCCAATCTCTACCCGAATATTTTCATCACATTTCGGATTCTTACAGGATCCAACTCCCTTGAAACTTCCACAGTGTTTACAATATGGAAGTATTTCTGGAGTGTTTCTTGTCATTTTGTACACCTATACACAGTACGCGCTTAAGAATGCAAGATAAGAAAGTATGAAAAGCATTCCCATAGTTTCAACATGAAGTGAACTCGCCATGGACCTAAACCGCCGCAACCTCATTGTTCCAGTTACAGCCACAAGAAGGCTTCAGCTGGCGGGCGGTCAACCAATGGAGCAAGCGGTGCCTGAAGATTATGTTGTAGCGGCGATGGTTCTTCGTGCAATGGAGCGCCGTGAGGGAAGACAACTTGAGTTTATCCTAAAGAGCTATTTACCTGTTGTAATTGTTCCATCTCCAGAATTGAATAGGTATTTTCTGGTTGAGCAACTTGGTCTCACTTCAGAAACCATTCTTGAGATAAAATCACCAAAAATACAGAAATTACAAGAACAGGTTCAAAACGCGGTTTCCCCTGATGGTCTACTGAAGTGTCTAAATGGAACTCGAGATGAGATTAAGAGAGTTCTCGATTCTCCATCAACAACCATTGTTGGATTATTTGCAGGACTAACAGCTCGCGGTGTTGCTCGACTCCTAGATCGACCTTCAAGTGTAACATTCGAAGAATTCTCTATCGTGCTAACAGGAGTGATAAACAAGTCTGAGTTTGATAGATCCATCAAGATTCTTCAAGATACATCAGTTACTCTGAGCACTATTGAAGAAGAGTTCGTTGAACTTGTAGAAACTATTCAACCTAAAATTGATGCACTTGTAGGAACTCAAAAAGCTAAGGCTACTCCTGTTCTGTCCAGGCTCGATTTACGTGTAGAATCTCTGGAGAAACAAATTGAAGATTTCGAATCTGAGAGAGTTAAGGTTTCTGCAGGTAAGACTTCTGATAAGAGTTCAAAATTGAAGGAACTTGACAAACTTATAGCTGCTCGCAAGTCTGCTCTCACACGCGACCAGACGCGTCAATCCGGGATAGTATCTAATTTGGCAGATACCTCACAGGATCTATTGGTTGGACGTGATGAACTAGCAGCAGAATCAAAGACTGCTATAACACAGATTAGAAACCAACAAAGCGCTCTTACAGATATGTTAATTCCCGTAAGACTTGATGAGAAAGATACAGAGAAGTCTGTAATATTGATACCTTTCTTCATTGCTGGTTTCTCGAAAAAAGACCAATTGCACATCGAAGTCTATCCATTATCTCATCTTCATACAAACGGAGAACGTGTAAGTAGAAGACGCGATTTTGTAGATTTGTTCGAGTCCCCCTCTCGCTCTATTGAAGCATTATCTTCTCTAATTCAAGAACGAACAAGCAATGATGTGACATTAAGGAAATTCATCCGAGACGCTTCACAAGACCATAATCTACTCGCTAATCTAAAATCAAGAGAACTTGTCAGGAGCGGTGCAAATGCCCTTCTTGGAGATGCTCTAATAAAACGAAGTCTTGTACAAGAGCTTGAAGACCTTCTATCAGCAATTCCAGAAACAAAGATGCGAAAGCGTAAACGTCGAACAATTACACCTGTCATTTCAGATGATTCTCTATGTAATGTCAAGTTTCACATCCACAATGAAGCTGGAAAACCAGTAGTAGGTGCTGAGCTAGAGCTTGGTGTATTGACCCTTGAGTCTGATGCATCAGGAGTTGTTATGATTGGTCTACCACGAAGCCACTATGAGGGTATAGTTCGAGCCGCAGGTTACATAGAAACACCTGTTGAGTTTTCACTCACTTCAACAGATGATGTAGTAATTCCAATTGCACTAGTTCCTCTATCTCACGATGAACAACTTGTCATCCGATTAGATGAACTGGTTGAAAGAGCTCGTCGTCTTGACATGATACGTGAACGTTTGAGGGAGGCATTTGAAACCCAGGGAAGTACACTTCTAGGAATTCCTGCATATCGAAATGCCCTGATCGAATTACTATCAGAATTGGGTTATGAACCTGAGGCTTGGATCTCTGAAGCAAAGAAGAAAACAGGTATGGTAAAGCGGCTTCTCAAGAGAGATGACCGCATTGATGGTTTACAACGAGACATTCTCCGGATGGCAGAGGAATCTAAGACATCTGGTGGTATAATGCTCTTTTCCGAGCTCCTAGTTCGCCTCGATGATCTTGGATGGAGTACTGGGTCTGATGAGATTGAAGATATAATCAATAACATGTCCAAAGAAGGTCTCATTCAGGGACTTTCTCCTCTTGAGAGCGGTACAATGCTTGTAGAATTCGTTCCGGTTGCACTTACGAATGACCCTCAACTAATTCTCGATATTGCAGCTCAAAATGATGGAAAGCTCTCGTTGGAGGAGGCAGTCATTGGTCTTGGATGGACCGAGGAACGAGTTCGCAATGCTCTGAACCTATTGATTAACAATGGTGTTGCAAAAGAACAACGAAGTTATTCAAAAAGTACACAGTACTTCTTCCCAGGTCTTATTGGGCGAAAGAAATAGCTGTGTAAATCCCGGACGAACCTGAACATCAATGAAACTAATAGTTGACTAAAGACTTCTTGTATGGGCTTAAAAGCTCCCAGCAAGACCATATGCTGAACCTGAATGTTGATCAACAGAGCCTACAGGTATGAACTGGACCCCAACAACATCCAGAGGTCATCCCTTGCTCAACATGCAGGAGTAGCTCGTTTTTGCCTACAACTGGGGGCTCGAACAACGGATCAAGCAGTATAAGAACAATCAGGGTGACGACCGGTTCACTGACGCCATGAAGCAGCATAAGCTCTTCCGATCTCCATGAAGAAAACAGAGTTCTCATGGATGTATGAGACCTCTAAGTGTGCACCCCAGGAAGCCTTGAGAAACCTCCATAGAGCTTTCAAGAACTTCTATCGAGGACTTAAGACTGGGAAGAAGATAGGATTTCCTCGCTTTAAGAGGAGAGGGGTCAGGGATAGCTTCAGACTGTATGGAACCATCCGGTTTCAGAAGCGGGCAATTCAGCTCCCTCGCATAGGAAAGGTCCGGATCAAGGAGAAAAGGAAGAGTTACTTTAGTGGAAGGATCCTCTCAGTCACTGTGCGACGCCAGGCCAACAGGTGGTTTGTTTCAGTCGCTGTGGTGGAGGACATCCTTGCCCCACAGCTTGTACGAGGAGCACCCGGGGGATTTGGCCTGGGAGTGCAGACCCTGGCCACCCTGAGCGGTGGCACCAC
>JAUWOU010000210.1 GCA_030612005.1 Candidatus Thorarchaeota archaeon
CTCCAATATCTTCAGATAGCTTCAATATTTCGGGATTAGAGTCTGCACCACCAATAACTGAGATTATTCTAGAAGGCATTAGTTTTCTCTCTCATTTGTTCATAGATATTCTCCAAAACAAATTGTCAACTAAAGCTATTGGTCATAGAAGAAACTTCATCTTCGATAGCTTCTTTATAGTGATGATAACCATGGTCAGAATATTCAAGGCATCAGACGCAGAAGAGATTCACAAGAAAGGATATACTGCCAAATATGTTGCAGATGTTGAATTTCGTAAGAGCCTCGATACTGGAGGATTCATTTTAGTAACAGTTCTTGCTGGTACAAAAACTGAACCACATGCACATGGTGAGTTAGAAGAAATCTTTGTAGTACTCTCTGATATGAAGATGAAAATTGATTCTGTAGAATATGAATTGGGAAAAGGGGATGTAGTCTTGGTGAGTCCTAACGAAACTCATAGCTTCGAAGCTACTGCAGATTCGTCTGCTAGTATAATTGCAATTAAGTTTCCAAACCTAAAGGACGACCGAGTGTCTTCAAATAATCAATAGTTCTCAAAATCGAAGTCTTCATCATCGTCTTCTTCATCAAAGATAATGTCAACTGGACCTCGCTTACTTGTCATCTGACTAGGACTATAAACCGCTCTCCGAATTACACGCACATCTTCTTTCCATTCTGCGTGTCTTTTTCGACGACCAATGATTCCAGCAATTGTAATAACAGCAAATGCTAGACCACCAACGAAGTAGAGTTCTAATCTAGAAGAGAATATTGATGAAGCTGCACTAAATGCAACAATGAGAATTCCACCTAGGATCAAAGTGTTGAGATAACAATCACATGTGATGTTGAGCTGGGGAGGTCCCAGTGCAAAATCTTCGGGATCCGAACCGGGAGCTAGATTCATGAAGTAATTGAATATCGCTAGTACAAAAATACCTGCGATTAAGATCACCAATGTCACGAGGTCCAATTCAATATCCATCCATTTACTAATCTATGCTTCAGCTTCAGGGCCAGCTACTTTCAGACATGAGAAGCCATATTCGCCCTCATATGAAATTTCTGCGCTTTCACTTGGTTCTATCATCAAGACAACAGAATAGTCCTTTATTACTTTAGGTTTGGAATCAATGATTTCAAATTCACCTTTTGTTAGGGCAATTTTATGGCCAGTCTTCAAGGCACGGAGCTCTGGATGATGTTTTATTTTGATTGCCACTCTTGCTTGGAGACTTTCACTTCGAACTACAAGAACATCTTCTTTATTGATTGTTTCCAAAGTTAGAACATCCATCCAACCCTTTAGAACATCAGGGATTTTCCTGAGTGAAACAAGGCCTTCAGTTGCCATCTTTTCTATTGGTGGTAATTGTCCTTGCACTTCATTGAGTATTGGAGTGACGAGATTTGTATTCCACCCCTTCTTTACAAAGGCTTTCAGGGCGTGTTCTGCTATTTTTTCCAGAGCCGGTTTAAACCGGTCATGTGAAGATGAGGAAACTTTGTAGAGCATCAGGAAAGAGCTAATTGCTCCTTCTTCTTTATTGTATGCAACACCAATCTTGTATGCTGTTACTGCAAGTTGCCAAGCATTGTTTTCGTCATCGAATAGGAGACTGTATTTGGCAATATCATTTAGCATTGCGATTGTTACATCTGTATAGTGCAATTTGTTCCTGGTTAGACTGAATCCACCCATGACTTCAGCACGTAATACCTGCATTGTGATGTAGAATCCTTCGGTTGTTTCCATCATATCGTCAAGACCGATACGATTGATCATTGAATCGTAAAGACCGTAGAAATAGTCAATTTCATCATAATCTTCGCGGATGAGTGATAGTAAAATCCTCACGAAGAATACTGAGGCCTTGAGTTCATCATTAGATATTTCTGCAAACATGAGTAATCTGAATGCTTCTTCACTTATGGCAAGTGCATCTTGGATTCCCTCAGTTGAACCTCGGTATAAATGGCAAATCATTTCGAGATAGTAAAGGAAGAGCGTTAGGTCTGCTGCATGTCTGACAAGCTTTCCATGTGTATCCGCGTTCTCTGTCAAGGTTGATACAATAAGTAATCTCTCAATTTCATTCTGAATTGCTTCAATTTCGCGAGCTAGACTGTCATATTTTCCTTCTCGGAAATCATCAAACATATTGGGGATGTCTGCTTTGATATCCTCTAGGAAGTCAAGAACAAATAATGGTTGACCCTTTGATAATTGCATATCAAGACCTTCTGTAGGTCTCTTGACAGTTCTTAGTACTCGAAGAGCGTGAGCTTCAATGATGCGAATTCTTGTAACCGGATCATATGATTCCTGGCGAGATATACTGTAGCGTACCTCTTCAGAGTATATTCTATCTCTAATTTTAGAGAGTTGTTTTTTCATCTTCTCGTCTTGGACCGATTCCATAAGTTCGAGAACATAAGCTGATCCGACAATTCCTTCGACCTCGATATTGAGATCCTCTATTGTATTGAGCAGCTTCATATCACTAGTAACAATCTTCGACCCCTTGTTTCGCATAGCGCCAAGAATTAGAGACATGTCGTTAGGTTGAGGTAGTGAGCTTTCAGGACGCTTCGTACTCTCCATAAGATTCTTGATATCTTTTGATAGAGTTTCATCGATTTGGATGATCTGCTCAACTTCTCTTCTCAGGTACCAACGCAATTCTTGGAATACCTGTCTTGTAATCCAAAGTTCCGCGCTAATTGCATCAGCGGCTTGCTTGATTATTTGCACATCTTTAGGGCGATCTGAAAAGCCCGAAATGAAAAAGTTGGCATCTAAGTACACACGCATTAATTCTGTCTCCGTCTAATTGTAGTCTGTAATCCGAGGTAGTGAGATTGTCACTCCGTTCCCTGCAGAGTGCCATCTGTGATTGGGGTCAAATATAGGCCTTCTGCTATCTCCTTGGACTCTGTGGAACCTCAATGCACTAGGGAAAAAGGTTCCTATAGCACTATCAAAGTGAATCAATGATGGTTCTTACCGGTTGTCCAGACATAACCACACTCCTTATATGCTTCAATGATATAATATAATATATCCTAATAATCTTGAAAGATTGGGGGTTTCGTCAACCGCAAGGGTTAACTACGAATTCTCCTATCATTTCACAAACAAAGGGCGTAACATATAATTGTGTGAGTCGTTGGAAACTATGGCGTGCAGTTTTCAACTTGCACTGGTCTTAAAATAGATCAATTGGAATGCAACGTGCAAAAATCATTAGGTGGTGGCGCGGCAATGCGTTGCGTTATTCACATGACGTTACGCCCACCTTTTCATTTTATAATACTGCGCGAATGAGCGAGCTAATTAAGCGAAATGAGAGGGATGTAGTGATTACTATGGTTCGCCTTCGAACTCCAACTGGTGTTGTTGTAGCTTTTCTTGCAGTCCTACTCACTGGAACACTGCTTATTTCATTTACATCTGCTAGTAATTTTGGGATTAGTCAAGAAGAAATAAAACCAACTATCTGGGAATGGGATTATACGGGTCGACCAAACGAGAGTGAAGCCTTCTCAGTCTGGGCTAACGTAACAGACAATGAAGGCGGTGTTGGGATATTGAATGTTACAATTAACATCACAGGACCAAACGTTACTGTTAACGATCTTATGACTTACAACGGCTCTTTCTATGAAGCTTCAGTAGATGCGTTTCCAAATCCGGGCGAGTTTCGCATGCATGTGAGTGCTATGGATTTGAATAACAATACTCGTGAAGGTCGGATTGTGACAATCGTAATCGAAGAGGAAGTGGAACCCACTGTTGATCCAATATTAACTATGCCAATCGTGGTTGCAACAAGTGGTGCTCTATTAGTAATTGTGCTAATGGCTGCAATGTTGTATGATAAGAAACAGTCTGAGCTTGCAGAGCTTGGATGATGCAAAATCCCAGATCTTGATGTATGATTGCTTCATTCGTCTTATATGCACAATATCCAATGAGTGCACGGAGATAATCATTTAGGGATGATTATCACGAATTACTATTTTCACATTCATCAATTAGCCAAACGTTTGATATACATCAAAATTAGCGTAATACACAAATAGATTGATAATAAACGTCAAACGTTTGGTGTGTTTCGACAACCTTATATTGGATTCAGAATTTGTAGAGAATGAGGTCTCAGATAGTATGTTCAAGTATGCTTTCAAACGAGTGATTCGTAGCTACCGTCTATTTATTGCGCTTACTATTGGTGTTCTCCTAGCAGTGTCTTTTTTTACAGCTACTAATGTTGGCGCAGACATTCTATCTCGAGATGCCCTTGATGCTAGTATTGAAGATATTCTTTATGATTTCAATGTTGATTCCGAAGGGTACAACTGGACAATTGCTCAGATAGAGGATTTAGAAAATGAACTGCGGGATATTGATGGAATAGTTGATAGCACTCATTCGTCAGTCATAAATTTCGAATTCAATAATACCGGAGTAAATATGACCCTTGCCGGGATAGAATCTTCGTCACCTCTTATGTCTGGAATTCAAGTTATTTCAGGCAGTCTTACACTAGGTGCGAATGAGACCTATGTGGTCAGAGGTTCAGCAAATGAATCTCTCTTTGATTTGGGTCAAGAAGTTGAAGTAGCGGTTGGTGTTTCAAGAAGCTTTCTTCCTCCAACTATAGTTTATCGGAATCTTACTGTTGTGGGTTATGTAGACGTGCCAGAAAGAAACCTGGATGCTATGGCTGATGCTGGGAGCGGAATGTTTGCAATGCTTATGGGTTTGGGCGGTGGGGCAATAGGTTTCACACTGGATGTATCGTATAATTACATGATTGCAGATTGGGATTTAACCTTTAACTCGATTCTTGCAGAAGCAGCTGCCGTAGATAACCACACAGGAATACAAATCCGAAATCGAATTCATCTCCAAATTGATAGGGCGAGTATACTGGATCCTTATGATGTTGGTGCGTCATC
>JAUWOU010000056.1 GCA_030612005.1 Candidatus Thorarchaeota archaeon
TATTCCCGAATGCTTATGTTGAAAGAAGGATGTTGTAGAATATTGCTTGAAAATGAGGTTCTGATATGACGGTAGAGGATGTTAAACGAACTGATACTGGAAAGGCTTTGATGCTAGCGAACGAAGCTGTTGTGCGTGGGGCTCTAGAAGCTGATGTCAAGATTGTGGCGTTCTATCCAGGTTCACCTACTTCAGAAATATTGGATACTTTTGGCGAAGTTATGGACCACTTCGGAGATTACAAGATGCACATCTCAGCCAATGAGAAAGTTGCCTTGGAAACCGTAGCAGGGGCATCGTTGGCAGGGCAAAGATCCTTCACTTCGATGAAGAGTGTCGGGATGAACGTAGCAAGTGATTCGATGTATAGCATTGCATACACTGGTCTGAATGCAGGTTGTGTTTGTCTAATTGCTGACGACCCGTATGCTCACTCCTCTCAATCCGAACAGGACGGTAGATATTTCGGAGAAACTGCATATGTACCAATGTTAGAGCCTTCAACAGCACAAGAAGCCCTTGACATGACTAAACGGGCATTTGAGGTCTCTGAGAAACACAAGACGCTGGTTATCATTCGAACAACAACACGTGTTAATCATCAAAGAGGCATGGTCCAATTAAGTGAATTTTCTCGCACACCTTTCAAGAAGAACAGCTGGCAGGATGTTAAAGCACAGTACTTCACCGTTGGATCCGTGGCAAGAGCTCACAAGGCTAAACTGCTTGAGAAGACAGCTGCGATTAAATCAGATTTTGAAAAATCAGAGTTCAACTATGTTGTACCAGGTAGCGGCAAAGTAGGGATACTAACATCAGGTGTCTGTTTTCTCCATACAAAAGAAGCATTGCAGAACCTCGGAGTAGAACTACCAATCTTCAAACTTGGAACCCTGTTTCCACTTCCAGAAAAGAAACTCTCAGAATTCCTCAAATCATTATCAACACTCATAGTAGTCGAAGAGCTCACTCCATATCTAGAAACGCACATTACAGCGATTGCAAAGACAATCAATCCTTCTCTACACATTGTAGGAAAAAGAAGTGGGCATTTCAGTGAAATGTTAGAATACAATATCCCAATTGTCGAGAAAGTATTAGCTGAGGTTCTTGACAAGAAAATCAGTCTGGATTACGATGCTGTCTTGGCTAAGGCAGAGAAGTTGAAAGATATTCTACATGAAAGACCTCCAATCTTCTGCCCAGGTTGTCCTCACAGAGGTACACTATGGGCCTTCAGACAGGCTTTGCAGCAACTACGAATTCGAAACAATATCGTATTCAACAACGATATTGGATGCTACAGCATGGCGTTCCTCCCACCAAACGAGTTTTCAGATTCAATGCTGGCAATGGGAGCTTCATTAGGAATATCAGCAGGAATGGAGATGGCTCTCGATGATAAGATAATTGCCATGGTTGGTGACAGCACTCTCTACCATGCGGCACTTCCGGGAATTGTAAATTTGATCCACCATAATTCAAACGTCACACTCTTTGTACTGGATAACAGTGTCACTGCAATGACAGGACAGCAATTCAATCCTAACTCTGAATTTAATGCAGGGGGGCACCCAGCTCGAAAAATCAACATGGAGAAAATGTTCGAAGCTTTGGGTGCCGACAAAATAACAATTATAGATCCATATGAAACTCGAGATTGTATCGGACCAATAAAGGAAGCAATCGAAGCTGATGGTTTCTCTGTGATAATAGCGAGGAGAGAATGTGCTCTATATGGAGACCGACTCAAGAAGAAAGCTGGAGAGAAAATCATTCCAAGTGAGAATGTTAAAGAAACTTGTCGTGAAATATACGCTTGTGTGAAAGAGTTCTATTGTCCAGCTATTGTTGTGGATGAATCTGATCATAAAATGACAATTCAGCAGGATCTATGTGATGGATGTTTAAAATGCAGACAGGTGTGTCCTGTGGATGCTCCTCGTCAAATGGAGGTTAAGAAATGAATAAGTCCAGTGATACATTCAACATTATGTTTGTAGGTGTTGGTGGACAGGGGCTCATGCTACTGTCTGCGATACTTGGTAAGGCTGCTGTTGACACAGGTCTCAATGTAATGACCGGTGAGCAGCATGGTCTCTCACAGAGACAAGGATCAATTTACGTTCATTTCAGAATTGGAAATCCGATATCGCCTCTGATTCCGTACGGCAAAGCTGACATTCTGATTGCTATGGAGGCCAGTGAAGCCTTGAGATATGTCGAGTATCTCAAAGAAGGCGGAGTTGTAATCATGAGTAATCGAATCATGCCATCTGTTATCGAAACTGAAAAGGTAGCTTTGGATAAAGAGAAGAAAACAAAATATCTCACAGTTGAACAGATAGTTAAGAAACTGGAAGAGGTTACAGACAAAGTGATTCTACTTGATTCACTTGAGCTTGCAATTCAAGCAGGAAATGCTCGAACTGAGAACTCAGTACTAATTGGAGCTACTGTAGCATGTGAGGATTTCCCAATACCAGCTGAAGAGGTACGAAAAGCTGTACTAACTCTAGTGCCGCCGAAAACTATTGAAGCAAACTCCAAAGCTTTTGATCTTGGTAGAGAAGCTGGTAGTATATGCTAGACGGGAATCCCAGGTGATTTTGATTGAAGAGTATGACTATCTATGTAGCAGGTCCATACACAGGGTCGACCTTAGAAGAGATTGAAGAAAATGTTCAGAGAGCTATGGAAGCAGGTCTTAAGATATGGAAGAAGGGACATTTTCCGTACATACCCCACCTCACTCATTGGCCAGATATTCTCTCCAGAGAACTCGGGATTGAAATGGACTGGGAGGATTATATGAACTGGCATGCACCTTGGGTTGACAATTGTGATGGCTTATTCTTACTAGCTGAATCAAAGGGAGCTCTACTAGAATGCAAACGTGCAAGAGAAGAAGGCAAGATAGTCTTTCTCTCTCTTGAAGATATACCTAATGTCGAAAGGGCTCAAACTTGGGCTCAAGAATGCATAGATGAAAAATAGAATCGGGACCCAAAATTACCTTCATCACGTTAGCATGCTATTTTCCTACGTATTGATCGATAGGTAAAAGCACCCTCTTAACAATATCAAGTGTTTCAGTAAGCATTTCTCCATTAGTTACTAGTTGCTTGCCAGCTTCCTTAGCTGCGTTAAAGATATCATCAATAGCACCAGGAATTTTCATCATTGATTTAATCACTTCTCCATGCGGACGAATCAGAGATCCGGTATACTTCCACTCTGCGTGATCAGCGACTGCTTTCATCTGACCAATCAATAGATCGAAATTATCTTGTTCCCAATAACCACTATTTGATACTAAGACGACTTTCCCCCGTTTGATACCCTCACGCATTTTATGACGACTATGCCCATTGACAAGTTCAGTTTCCGGAAGTCCTAATGGTATGAGTATCCTGTCAATCAAATTTTTCAAAGGGCCAGTCATTCCGCTAACATAGACCGGTGTTGCAAAGACCCAGATATCGGCTTCCAATAGCTTGGGATGTAACATCTGCATATCGTCTTTCTGATAACATTCGCCAGGGGTTTCAAAAACACATTTCCAATTTCCTTGACAAGGTCTGATCTTGAGTTTCTTCGTGTAGAATAATTCTACATCTGCACCAGCCTCACGCATCCCGTCTAAGAAGGGTGTGAGAATCAGACTAGTGTTTCCTTGATCCATTCTTGGACTACCGTTGATAGCTACAACTTTTGTCATTATCACTCATCTTCAGTTCTGTTAGAGAATGAGAAACGATAAACCAATTACAAATAAGTGATTCTAACCTAAGGCGGAGCTAGGATTTCGAATAGCTCCATCTTTGGTTCTACGGATATTTCTAAGGTCGCTATCCAAAGAATGTCATCTTGCATTATTTCTAATTCGAATCCATTATTATCGAGTCGAAGCAAATATTGCAAATATATAATTAAAGTCGATATCATGAATTCAGGTTTAATTTGTGCAGGATCTATTCTATCTGGTTGAGATAACTCAACTACAATAGAATGAGCTGAACGGTATGATTGTTTCACAAGCAGAATTCTAATCCAATCATTTCTGAATAATAAAGAGGGCATTCCACTTTCACTGTCAATTCCAGAAATATCAAGAGGAGTGGCAATTGCTTGCCTGTACTCATCTCTGAGGTCTGAAGCTTTCATGTTTAATCATCCATTAGTATTTTTTACTTCAGACTAAGATTTCTATAATTCTCCAGTCACTTGATTGAAACCTGCAACAGCTAAACAAAATAGTGCGATTCCAACCATTGTTAGATCAACAGTCTGACCAAGTATCGGTAAGACAATTATTGCTACTCCCATGGCGAGTGCTACCGCATAGAGAATAAAGATTACAACTTTGTGGGGGGACATTTCTTCTGACATTTTTTTCATCTTCTTCATATTTGATACCAGTATTTCTAGTACCATAACATGGGATTATTCCTATATGATATATCGGGAGCAGAAAGGTTCTAAATTAAGAACTAAATGACAAGAATTTTCCTGATAACTGAACGTACTTGTTCAGAAACAGGGAAATTGTTATTTTGCGCTATTTAGGAGGAGAATGAAGCCCTGCCTCTCTGAATTTTTCCTCCAACCAATAACGTCGTAAATCTGAAAAGCTGTGACTTTCACTTCCCATAATTGAAACAACAGATTTGATGAAAGGTGCAGTCTTCACTCTCTCAATAACCGGATTAATGTCCCTAACATCTTCAACAAAAAACGCAGCGAAAATAACTGGTTCAGATGCTGAAATTGTTGGGGTGATGAATTCAGGAAAATCGGTGTTGAGAAATTCTAAGACCTTTGAAAGGTCTACTTGTTTCTCGTCCAACTCGATTCTTGCTAATATTGTAACACTATCTGAGGAATTTAAACGAAGTCGACTACCAAACCAGACACCTCGATTATTCATCAATTCTGTTAACACTCTTCGAACAGTCTTTGCAGAATAACCGGTACATTCAGCAATCATACTCAAACGCTTTCTTGGGTCATCAATGAGACAGTTGAGGATCTTCAAATCTTGAAACGAGAATTCAACCTTAGGACCTTTTTGGAACATTATTTGATGTACTTCAAGTTCAGTAACATGTTCTTGCATTCTGAGAAATCTGTTGAATTCAGATAAACCCTCCATCCCAGAATATACAGCGTATATGATATACCTTGATCCAGATAAAGTTCCAACTTCGCTAATCATTCTATTATTGCCTAGCGTTGCTATAAATTCTGCTTGGTTCTCTTCTCCAGAAGTTGATATAAATGCCAGGACCCACTCCCCGTCAATCATAGCTACATCAGGTTCAATGCAGAATTCAAGAACATCTGTGTCCAGAAGCTTCTGCACTCTCTTCTTTATCGCATTCAAAGTAACTCCATTCTTCCTTGCGATTGCCTGGTAAGATTGCCTACAATTTTGAAGTAGGTCCATTATAATCAGTTTGTCGAGTTGATCCAATCTTTACACCATTCATTTTGTTAACTTGATATCGAATTAGATGAGAGATGAACTCTGTCATTTAACAGCATCGGCTTACAATCTACGGTATGCTCACACCGGTCCTAGTTTCTAGAATTCAAGTTCCTCCATTACTTCAACTCTTTGAATTTCCGATAGTTCAAGCAACTCTTTTGCATCATGCATTGCTCTATCAGCTTCAGTTTGTCTTCCAGCGGTCTTCAATAAAACAAAAAGATTACTGAAAATTATAATAAGATGGTGTCTGTTGACTGTGATTGATTCAGGTGTAAGTTCACCTATTAGCTCGATTGCTTCACGAAGTACTCTTTCTGCTTCATCGAGTTTACCCATTTTTTCAAGAAGGATAGCATAGCTATTGAGGGTAACTAAAAGGTAACGAGAGAAGACCTCCGGTTGTTCTTCTTGCTTTTTCCTCAGAATAGTGAGGGCGTCTTGAATGGGATTCTCAGCCTCGTTGAACCTATTCGTTTCTCTTAGAAGAATAGTTAGATTCCGCATAGTTCCTGAACATTCGCGTACTCGAAAGATATCTGATTTCTCCTCCAAACATTTTCTGAAGATATGAAGTGCCTCTCGAAACGCATCTTCACCTTCTTTCACTCTTCCTTCTTTTCTCATTAGAATTCCGAATTGTTCTAGAACATATGCAAGTTGATCTCTGTAGAGTTCAGGGGTTTTATCTGTGATCTCTCTGAAAATTTTGATCGAGTTATTGAATGCTTTTTCAGCATCGTTTACTCTACCTGTTTTTGTAAATAGCACACCGCGACCAGTTTGACTAGCAGCTACTGCATTGAGATAGGCATCTGGAGCGTTGGCTGCTAAAACTGAGAAAATCTCATATGCTTCATTGAAGGCAGATTCCGTTTCTTCCATTTTATCTTGGTCAAGCAAAAACCACGCAAAATTAAGAAGTGCCACACCCAAAAATCCATGAAATGAGTCAAGTCCGCTTATAGCTCCAGCTCTTCTTTGTTTAACGACTTCTCTGAATGCGTCTTCAGCGTCTGAATACCTCCCTGTATGGTGATATATGAGAGCTAAATTATTGAGAAGTGCAGCAACGTAATTCATGAATCGAATCGGTTCTTTTGCAGCAAGACCCCGATAGAGTTCAAGAGATTTTTGAAAAGCCTTCTCAGATTCCGATAATGAACAAGATGCTTCAAACATAGCACCAAGTATCACTAGACATCTTGCTATTTCGCCAGTATATATATCTGGTTTTTGCGTTGAGAGCTCACGAAATATATCGAGAGCTTCATTGATTGCAATTTCCCCTTCCCTAGGTCTAGATATTCTGTAGAACAATAAAGCAAACTCACGCAGGGTGACTGCAACATTGAATCTATATACTTCAGGTTGTGAATCCGCCAGACTTCTCCATATATCAAGTGCCTCTTTATACGAATCTTCTGATTCTTGCGGTCTACTAGAGTCGCGATAGAGCTCGGCAAGTGAAACCAAGGTATCAGCAACCTCATCAAGAAATTCTCGTTGAGATTCACTTGCAAGTATTCTGAAAATATCTAATGATTCATTAATCGCGTGTTCAGCCTCTGCAATCCTTCTTAGAGCAGTTAGAGATCTACCCTTGAGCACTAGAAGATTAGCGCGACCCTCCTCACTGCTAAGCTTCAATGGAGCAAGAACTGTCAAAACATCAGCATGACTCCATTTTTTGATGAGACTTTCTGCAACTTCTTTAGCTTTGAATATTGTTTCTCTCTCAGATGCAAGTGATTTCGCTGACAAAGATAGACTCAGCAATTCAATATCCAATTGCGATTCTTGAGATTTGTTCAGAAGCTCTGACACTTCATTCGCAAGTGCAGGTAAACGGTCACCTAGCTCTGTTAGGAGGAGGTCTCTTGCTAAGTCATGCAGCATCCATTTTCCATCTTCATTTTGTTTAACAAAACTAAGGTTCTGCACTCGGTCCCAATGTTCCGATTTCATCTCAGGTGCGATGATTGTCAATATCTTCCAATTGAAATAAGGAATAAGACCTGCACGATCAATAATATAGAGTAACCCTTCAGCTTCATTGAATAGCTTTCTCCATGTCTTAAGGTGAACACTATCTAGAGTATCTGCTCGTAGTTCTTCAGTCTCCTCAGCAGTGGAGCTACATATCTGTGTCATGTCATAGATGGTGTTTACGACATAGGGATTACCTTTGCTAACGCTTGCAATTTTCGACTGGAGGCCCTTTTCCGTGCATCCTCTTCTATTTAGCAGATCTATACTGCTCTCTTCGTCCAGCTCGGTAAGCTCCTGCTCTTCAAACAATGCTTCTTGAAAAAGCTGCTTCGGTGCAGGACTCCGACTTGCTACAACTCCTATTGATATGGAGAGAGATGAAAGGAAGACGTACCATAACTCAGCTTCGCTGATGCGTTTTCCCTTGTATTGCCAATGTGTATGTGTGGCATCAACATCATCAAAATGGTCAAACAAAATAATGATAGGTTCATCAGTATTCTTTCTGTTGTTCAAATCTTCCAGTAATGCATCAAGAAAGAGAAACTCTGCATGTCGTGGATCTTTCCAGAGAACCTCAAGAAGTTTCTCAATGTAATTCTTTCCGAGTCTACTCTGCAACCATTTACCAACATTACCGAATCTCCCAGTGAGTCTAGGACTCAGTTTAGCCCCAACAGCTGTGATAGCTGCACCTATACTTGCAAGTGATCCAATGAACGGAATGGGTTGAAGTAAATCTTTCGCCCATTCCCTGCCAGTTTCTTTGGCAGGTTCAACTCCCATTAAAAATCGTTGACGAATATGCCAAAGGATATCATATCGACTGAGTTGAATTCCCATACGAACAGATGCCTTAGCTATTGCATCAAGTCGGTCAAAATAGTTAGTTACTCTATCACAGTCCAAGAAAATAGTGTGGTCATGTATATCATGCCAATTCTCGAGTAGGGCGCTCTTACCAATCCCACCAATCCCACGTATATGTAAAACGACTGTTTCTTTTCCGCATCGTTGTATTGAATCTTCCATCCATTGGAGATACTCTGTCCTGTCAACGAATATCCGTTCTGATGGTTGATAATGTTCATACACGGGACTAGCTCCGAAATTGAAAGTACACTACATCATCCTTTGTTGAAGATAAGGCTCACGGTTTTTATTATCGATACTTTATTGTATTAGAATTATCTGACTTTTATGATGAGTGTGAATCTATAATTGAGAGAAAAAAGTCGAGAAGAACGATTTGACGAAGTGTTTCAGATTGTACTCATTGTTGTAGCTCTTTCATTTGATATCCTATGGAAATTGGATAGGATTCCTATTGCTGAAATAGCAGTGTTCATTTTTACTATCTCAATTTGGGCATACGGAACCCTCAAAGGTGGAATCTGGGAATATCCACTCAAGATAGGAAGTTTCAATCTCTCTTTAATGCTACTCACAAATTTCTACGTAATTTCAATATATGGAGATCTAACTATTGTAGGACTATTGGAGAGAATCGTAGGAGCACTGGTTTTACCACTAGTATGTCTAATGATTTCTTTAGTTTTAGCATCCTATTTGAAAGACACACTTGACCGAGGTACGACTCTCGGCATCTTATTAGGTGGAACTTTGGGATACATGATATCAATCAATATGCTACTCATACTTGCCCAATAAGATAACATTTGTGCACATGTCGCAGAGTTATTAACAGTAGAAAGAAATTCATATTTTGAGGTTTCTTCAATATGGTTAAGATTTATGATGCAATTATTGTTGGTGGAGGTCCAGCTGGGGTATCAGCTGCACTACACCTTGCATATCACGAACGATCAGTTCTAGTTCTTGACCGAGGGACGAGTCCAATGCATTTTCATACAAACTCAATCATGAATTTCGCAGGTTCAGTCTATCACGAAGGACGAAGTCTCTTGAGAAATATCCAAGGAGAAGCTAGAGCTGCTGGTGCCGAGTTTCTTGCAGCTGATGTTATAGAGATATCAGGAAGATATCCCAAATTCAAAATCAAGACATCTAAAAGTTATAGAACAGCGGACAATAACGAGTACTATGCAAAGACACTACTTCTAGCAACCGGTACATCTCGTAAACATCCTAAAGTGAATGGACAATGGAGAAGCTGGCTGCCTGTTGCAAACGTTGGAAACGGGGCTTTCTATTGTCCCGACTGTGAAGCCCCCTTATGTAAGGATAAAGATGTCCTGATTGTCAATGCGGGGACAGTTGGAAGTGCACTTCATGTAGCAAACTGTTTGACTCGATTTACGGATAAGATAAAGATCCTAATGACCGAGGATGCGTACATGCCTATTGATGACCAAGACCTTACGAAACTTGAAAAATCCCCCTTCCAATGGACTCAAGGTAAAATCAAATCAGTAGCATTTCCAAGACCTGGTGTTGTGCAATCGGTAACACTCGAAGATGGTCGCAAATTAAAATCGAATGTATTCTTTGTTGCTTTCGTTGATGTGGTGAGATCCGAACTTGCACAACAGATAGGAATCAATGTTGATGCAAAGGGGAACATCATTACCGATCATCGAGGTAAGACCAATGTTGAAGGCATTTGGGCAGCAGGGGATGTTCGACCAATTACGCAACAAGTGGCAATGGCAGTCGGGACAGGTAATTATGCCGCTCTTATGATGAGCCAATTTCTAGGGAATAAATATGAACAAGATCAGGAATTCGATCACCCCGACCATAGGCGAGCTTTACACATAGATTAAGGAACTAGATTTCTATTATTAGAACAGTGCAAGAGGGATACGCTTAAATACGTAATATTCACAATGGTTAACATAACAATAGTTAACATTGTTTGTCTTGGGAGATGAAATTAGTGATAAGCACTGATAGCGAAATTATTGACATTTTTAGGGACCAGATAAAAATCGAGCAAACTACTCTGAACAAGCTTGTTATACTTGAAGAAGAAGCTAAGGAAACAGCAGTTCGACTTTGTTTTATGGATTTACGATTGGATACATGGAAACACGTCAAATTTCTAGAGGGTATGATTGAGTTGCTCAATACTACGCCCTGTGATGAATGGTCAGCTAAAGTAGGACGATATGCAGGTAGGGTCAAACTTGAAAGAGAACTGGAGGGTCTAAAAAGCAACGAGAGCGAGATGATCAAACTCCTCGACAATGCACTTGACAAAATTGAAGATCCTATTGCAAGATTACTACTTGAGCATATGAAAGAGGAAGAACGTTCCCATCATGATGACTTAGAAAAATTAGTCACTCTAATTAAACAAGCACCACTTCAATCTAAGAAAGGGGAAAAGGGTTCAGACATAGTATGCGACACAGATTGATTTAATTTGTTTTATTTGTGGGGTTTCAAATTGATGGTAATGTTAAGTGATGTTCGAAGTGATGCACCAAACTGTAGTGAGTATGTGGAAACGATGTCACTAATGTACAAAGGTGGATTTTTGCGACAGAGAAATGAATACAAGTTGAATCCTGAAGCAATAGAAAAACTTGGCACGTTTTCAGAAGACTATAAAATCGTGATTGTTTTTGCAGATTGGTGTGGTGATGCTAGAAGAGCTGTACCAGTTATGTCCCTTATTGAGGCAGAAACAGGTCAGAAGATATCTGCATTAGGCGGCATGAAGAAGCCTCCATATGGATCAGACAAATTTTGGGCAGTACCACCATCCCCAGTTGAAGTTGATATTTTTGAGATCACTAGCAGCCCAACTATCCTCATTTTCAATCAGCAAGGTGAAGAAGTAGGCAGAATCAAGACGCGCGCAAAAATGACGCCTACAATAGAACAAGAGATTGTCAAAATAATTGAAGATAGTCTGTGAACATTCCTTTAGAGACGCTTCGAAACCATAAAAAGGCAATTGGATAGAAAATTGCATGTTGAGATTCCTATGAATGTGGAGAGAAAAAATCAATTCAAAAAAGTAATTGAGAAAATTCAAGCTGGAGATGATACGGAAATCATCAAGATCTATTTCTCAGAACAACTTGGAATAGTAACACCAGCAGAAATGGCATTTTTTGAAAATGAATTAATTCAAGAAGGAGTATCAAAGGAAGACACTCAGCGAATGCGCGATATTCAGCTAGGATTATTCAAGAAATCGGTAGAGAATCAGGAACACATCGTTCCTACAGGTCATCCCATTCATACACTAATGTCCGAGCATGTTATTCTCATGGAATATGCAAATGAGCTTGATAGTCTAGTAGCCTCAATAGCAGAAGGTGAGAGAGAACCCAAAGCTGCGTTTCTAGTTAGAATTAGGGAGCTAATCGGGTTTCTAGCTGAGTCAGAATCACATTACCAAAGAGAAGAGAATGCAATATTCCCGGTTTTAGAAAAACATGGACTCACAGGACCACCTCAAGCAATGTGGTCTATGCATCAAGATATTCATAAACTTGAGAAGGAACTATTCAGCTTGAACTCAGAGAGTGACGCTGAGCTAGCAAACAATTTGGGAAAGATGAAAGACATTGTTAGTGAGCTAGCAGTTCATATCGCAGATCATTTCTATAAAGAGAACAATATCATATTCCCAACCTCAATGAGACTGTTCACAGAGAAAGAATGGGATATCGCAGTTCATGACTTTGATGATATCGGATATTGTAGTTACACTCCCAGACCTGAAGGAAGAGAAATCACAAAGGAAGACAGTACGAGCTTTGCTGAGAGTGGCGAAGTCAGTTTTGGTAGTGGTACTCTAACACTCGAACAATTAGAACTACTCTTCAATCATTTACCTGTCGACACAACTTTTGTTGACGAACATGATAGAGTTCGCTTCTTCAGTGAATCTCCAAATCGCATCTTTGTGCGGTCTCGGGCCATTATAGGAAGAAGTGTTCAGCTATGCCATCCTCAAGATAGTGTTCACATTGTGCAAGAAATTCTGGATGATTTTCGAGCAGGAAAGAGAGAATCAGCCGAGTTCTGGCTCAATCTTGGAGGCAAGATGGTTCTCATCAAATACTTTGCAGTTAGAAATAGTAGAGGAAAATATTTAGGCTGTCTAGAAGTGAGTCAGGATATCACCGAGATTAAAAATATCAAGGGTGAAAAACGGTTACTCGAAGACTAAAATCAAGAAACCTATCTAATACATTCACCTAATCGCAGGCATGATATATTCATTGAAGAGTTGAAGTCCACGAGTACTGGGTAAGTCTTCAAATCGAAGTGTAAAGTAGGTGATTCCTATCTCCTTGAGTGCTTCAAATTTCTCAATTATTTCCTCAGGTGTTCCCATAATGGCTTGGAATTGATCTCCGTATTCTGCAAGACGTTTAATCTCATCAGCATATCGGGCACGCTCTTTTTCATCCTCATAGATCCAGAACCAACATCCCCATGAGAGCACTATATCCTTGAAGTTCCGTCCATTTTCAGAACAGGTGTCTTCGATGTAGCTGATTCTTTCTTGTGTAGCATCTATCTCCATTCCGCTGTATATGTCAATATGATCCGCATATTTTGCTGCAACACCAAGTGTACGGTTTCCTTTTCCTCCAATAACTATGGGAAATGGTTTCTGAATTGGTTTAGGTTCACAAATAGCATCTTTGATTTGAAAGTACTTTCCGTCGTAACTGCATTTGTGCTGCTCAGAGAACATCAAGTTCATCATTTCGATTGTTTCAATCATTTGGGCAAGTCGTATCTTATGCTTTGGAAATGGGAAACCAAATGCTTCGTATTCGTGAGGAGTCCATCCGAGACCTAAACCAAATGGATAAAGACGACCATCAGATATGTGATCAAGAGTTGCAATCTCTTTAATGAATAGGGAAGGATTTGGAAGATATCTCATAGTGTTTGTAGTTAGAGTACCAACGGTTATTCGTGTTGTACTAGCAACAAGAGCTGCCATCATCGACATACAAGCATATCGAGAAAGGTCATCCATTGGGTGATCTGGAACAATGATGGAATCAAATCCAAGCCGTTCACATTCTTGAGCTACTTCTTTGACCACTGGCCACTCAATTCGTTCATAGGGAGTGATATTGGGATTCTCGCTATCTGGAGCAACAGTCGAGATTACACGACTCAATCTTGCACCGAACTTGATCTTCTTCGTCATTAACAGTATCTCCAAGGAATTCGTAATAACTTGAACAAAACGTCTGATAAGAAGATGCATGTATTAAGAATTATTATCTAAGTTAGGAATGCAGCGGCCACGCTGGCTTAAGTGAATAGTAGGGTTCCTTCAATTCAGGATGGAGTATTGCTACTGGCATGTGTGGAGTATCGTAAGCAAGAGAAACGTTCCCATTTTTATCAGCCATGATAAGTCCTGCTTCTCCACTGGTCTTCTGTCTTAGCTCGGATATCATCAATTTAGATGCTTCAGAAACCGTTTTACCTTGTTCAACATGATACACGGCCATTCTGCTCATAACTATACGAAGTATTTGTTCCCCCTTCCCCGTACAGCTTGCCCCAGCAAGTTCGTTTACATAAACTCCTGAACCTATAATTGCAGAGTCGCTAACTCTTCCAGCAAGTTTTCCGGGCCAACCACTAGTAGAAGAACCTGAGGCAATTCGACCTTGACTGTCTACTGCAATGGCACCGACCGTATCACATTCTCCAGCGATTGCTGGCAGTCCAGACCTATTGGCTTGTGCTTCTTTGCGGTAGCCTTCTTCGATCATTTGCTTGTAGAGTTTATCAGCTCCACTCCCAGCAACTTGGTAATTGGGAGTTCTCTCAAGAACGTATCTTGCTAGTGAGATGGGATGAATAATATCCTGAACAGCCATTACTGCTCCACTCTCGAACCTATTGCCGTCCATGATCATCGCGTCTAATTCGATTTCTCCATCCTTATTCTTACAAGCGCCTCTACCTGCCGTGAATAATTCAGTTTCTTCAAGAACGTAGATTGCAGCTTCTACTGCATCAAGTGAAGACCCACCATTGTCATAAGCGCACATACCAATCCGTGCCGCTTTTGTAACAGCTTCCTGAATAGCATCATGGAACTCATTCTTGAAGACTGTAGCGCCTCCATGAACAATAATCACTGGTAGAGTCATCACTAACACACACTTGGAATGTGTAGACACATCGTCAAAAACATATCGTGAAACAGAGATTGCCTACTGATATGTTTCTACAAACCCAATCTATGCAATTCCTCTTCGAATAGCTGCTGTCTATCTGCGAGTCTTGTACGCTGACCTGCAAAGAGACCCAAATCAATCAGTCCAGATTTTGCTTCTTCATCTAAGCGTTTAATCTCTTCCTTGATTTCCTCTAATCTCTCGCGCACAACGTCAATCCGTGAGGCTGCGCCCATCTCCTTATCCGCAGTTGGCTCCTGAACTGAGATGATCTTACCATCTCGAATTCTGTAGATTCTATCGCATTGTCGAGCTATTGATGGATCATGAGTGACCATTATTACTGTCTTGCCATACTCCTTGTTAACCTTGTGGAGATATTCAACAATAATCGCACCGGTTTCAGTATCAAGATCACCAGTCGGTTCGTCCGCAAGTAATACTTGAGGGTCATTAGCAATTGCGGCAGCTATTGCCACGCGCTGGCGTTCACCGCCGCTTAGCTGATCGGGCTTGTGATGCATTCTATCACCTAGACCGACGATTGAGAGTAATTCCTCAGACCGCCGCTTCCTGGTTTTTCCATCTTTTTTAGCTGCAAGCATTGGGAGTTCAACATTTTCGTAAGCAGTCAAGGTGCTGATTAGATTGAGCTCTTGAAAGATATGTCCAACGGTCTCTCGTCGAAGAGCTACAAGCTGAGTTGGAGTTGCATTAGTTACATCATATCCAGCAACAATAGTATTCCCTGCAGTTGCACGGGTGATTCCGCCCAATATGTTTAGCAAGGTTGTCTTTCCAGATCCGCTTGCACCTACAATGGCGATCATCTCGCCTTTCTCTATACGCATTGAGAGACCCCGGAGGGCCTGAACCTCAACGTTACCAAGACGGAATACCTTCACGATATCATCCGTTTGAATATAGTAGCTTGAATTATTCATCATTATCTAACTCCTAAGTAAATCCACCTTTGATTCGGGTCTCCTTGAAGACCACCAAACCGGCACTATTGCTGCTAACAGCACAGCTCCAAGTAGCATCAGAATCGTGTAAGTAGCATCTCCGCCAAGTGCAACTTGATATCGGATAAGCCCGGTTGCACTTTCATTCGACTGAGACACTTGTCCAATATTCTCAAGAATCCCTACACCCACCCCTAGGATAAGTGCGAAAATTATAGTCACCATTACTTCTGCAAGTAAGGTTTTGAACAATTGCCATTTACTGAATCCTCTAACCGATAAGAGAGCAATCTCTGAATCTTTTTCTTGTAAAGTAAGAATGACAACCAGAGCAGTTCCCACTAATGCCAGAACAATAGCAAAGGAAATTGCGAGCCATTGAATCTTTGTTGTCCCGCTACGGATCACGCTAGATTCATAGTCTACCATCTCTGTTGTAACAGAGAAACTGGAATACACACCTTCCAGCTCAATAATTAGCTGCTGTTGTAACTCGGTACCATTTGTATCCGGGCTAGTATCAATGAGAATGTTTGCAGTTGATGTATATATGAGATTGGATGAATTCAAGAAACTCTCAGATACAAAAGATGTGTAATCCCCACTGATACCAAACGCGAATCCACCCATTAATTGTTCAATAGGTGAGATAAATCCAACCATTCCAACAATTGTCAAAGGATATGTACCTGTTGCGAATGGTCCCTTGACATTGAGAATATCTCCAACCTCAAGTTCCAATCGGTTTGCGACATCAATAGACAGGATTATCCCATCATCTCCAAGGTCTTCTAACATCTGGCTAAAATCACCAATGAACCATGAACTCTCCCAAAAGGCAACATCAGTCCATTCATCAGGACGTATCCCTCGAGCATCAATTGTATTGGTACCTGCTTGTAGATTCAAGTGGTATTCTGGTGTAGTAGCTATCACAGAGTCATAAGCTGCTGTTGTACTAAGTAGCTCTGTAACATTTGCTCCAGGGTTTAGCTCGAGTCGTACATCAGCTCCAACGTCAAAGTTTGCAGTTCTCTCTGTATAATCATATTGTGAGAATAAACTACCAGTTGCAAATATCCCGTATGAAACAATTAGAGCTATGATGAAAACAAGAGTTGAAGTACGAGCTGGATTACGTTTGATATTTCTTGTAGCCAGTTTACCAAAGGCACCGAAGAACCGCTTACCCGCTGTCATAACAGTTTCTTGGAATTTGTGTGATCCACGAATGAAAACCTTAGTTGCACCATACAAAAACATGAGGGGACCAATTATGTTAAGAACACCATCCACAGCTATCCAAACTCCTATCAGGATTGAAATGAAAAAGTTACCAAGACTTATGTTTCCCAACAATCCACTCATGTCAACTCCAAGTATCCAAACAATCATTTTGTATGAACCTAGAATCAAGGAGATAGTTGGAAGTAATTTTTTGTACTCGGCAGTTTCTTCAACGAAGACGTATTGTTTCAATGCATCAAGTATCTCTAATTTTGAGGCACGTCCAGCCGGTCTCCAGACGGATAGAAGACCAAGGAACATTCCCAGGATTATTGCTAAAATGACTGACACATAATTGCTCGTTATCCCTTGAATGATATTCACATTCGTAACACCAAGTACATAGTATGCCGAAAACGTTCCTAAGAAGACTGAAACTCCACCGGCAATAGCCCCAATCAATACACCTTCAACCAAAAACATTCTCTTAATGGTTCCACGTTCGAAGCCTTTGGTTAATAGTAAGCCAATCTCTCTTCGTCTGAAATTATAACCTACATCACTTACCATCGTTCCTGTGAAGAAGGAAAGAAGGAAGATTGGAAGGGCTAAGATAAGAAATTGAGCACCCATAATTAGTTGAGTAAATTGATAAAATATCAATGGAAATTGTAATGTTGAGGTCACGCTGGTATCATAAACTGTCGCTCGTGAACTTACAACATCCCCGATAGCTGTGATACGGTCAGTTGACGCACCAACATCATAAGGATCTAGTACACTCGCCCTATCAATTTGGAGATGGATTCGATTTCGAATTTGTATCCTTGAATGGTTATCTACTCCAGCTGCTTCTACAAGTATCGACCTAAAGGACAAATC
>JAUWOU010000001.1 GCA_030612005.1 Candidatus Thorarchaeota archaeon
CTGTTGACACCTTCATCTTTTGTGCGCTCTTCCAGTCGGGCCTATGGCTGGTATTCATCATTCTGTCAATGCTCTATATTCTGTCCCCGTACACTATCTCAATGGAAGATATAGCAAGAAATTAGATCAAGATACGACCCGACTCAGTAGATGCGTTGCTCAACTATGGGGTTACTCTGTTTAGGCAAGACAAGTTGTCAGAAGCGGGGCAATCCTTTGGAAGAGGAAATCAACTTAAATGAAGAAAGGAATCCAGTATGAGAAACACTACTGAATTCCTCCTAAGCAAATTATCTATATTCTTAGTTTATATCGGATTTAGGAACCACATTCGGTATGCTTCATAGAGCAGGAGAATTATCGTAGATAGCACCACTGTCAAGAATAGGATGTCCTTCCCATCTGGTGGTATTGACATGAAGAACATCACATAAGGCACAAGGATACAGATCAGTAAAGAAGCCAGGAATACAAAGCGAGGTAGAAAGTGTCTGCCCACCTGAACAAATAGTGTGAGAGAACCCACTCGCACATCTTTCTTGATGGAATAATCTCCATGCGCATCTTTTTTGACTAAATCCGCATCCATGAGTTTTGTGAGATGATGGATGACTAAGCTTGGACTTGAGAAACCTAGGGTGTGTTGAATATCTCGCATCCTCATGGAATCCCGGGTTAAAAGTAATGCATACACCTTCATGGTCTTACCTTTGAGCAATTCGGCTATTTGCTTGTCATCAATCGTATCTGACATTTTCCACATCTACTCCCTATCCATCCGTTGCTGCCGACCTGTAACAAGGATCACACCAATAATGACTACACCCAAGATAATTGGTATCGCGGTACCTGGAAGAATGATTATTCTTTCCACCATGTCAGGAGTATTGGTGTCAATATCATCATCATCAGCTGGTTGAATTTCTTGTGTGAATTGAATTGTCACAGAGTCTGTTCCAAATAGGATGTCATCCATTGATGATGCTTCAAAGATATATTCAACATTCCATTCATCATCGACTAGAGTAAAATTTACTCCAAGTGTAAGATTGGTTGGACCACAGACAACATTTGTTCCATCCTTGAAATATACTTTAAGTGATTCATACTCAAGAACAAATCCAGCCATTGTCAAATTGTCCAAGTCACTTTCATGGATACTTCCCATATGCATTCCAGATTTCGACATTGGACTCCATTCTACTGAATCAGAACTTGTCCATGAGCCCGAAGTTCTGTTTGTCCATCCATCATACAATCTTGTTTCACCGAGATAAGCAAAAGAATAGTATCGGAGTGCATCATAACCTAATCCAATCGCATCGGTCTTGTTAAACCCATTATGTATCTGTAGCCAATCTTCATAGAAACCAATAGGAAAAACAATAGTGTTGTTTAGAAATCCAAATTCGAGATTACCAATAATCTGAGTACCCTGTGCACCACTATCGATAATGATAGTTAAGGGAGCAGTAGGAAGACCCGTCCAATGTACATAATCATCAGGCTCCTCATCAATAATTTGCGGTTGTTCTGAAAACACCGCTGCAATTATAATCATTGAAGCAAGAAGTGCCGCAATAACTACGACTGTGATGAGTATTCTGCGAATATCTTGATTGTAACGTTGCATGTGTATTCCCTTATGAGTACACTAACGCATTATGTATTTATTCTATTCATTGAAACCGAGGTTATAATTCGATAATAATCTATTCAATTCGTAGAATGATTCATAAAACATCATAAACCAAAATTGAAGGTGGACGATGGTCTAAGTTCTAGTCTTCTATCTCGGTATTTGACTGAACAGAAATCTGTTCTTGCATTGGATGATTCGACTGTGTACATTCTATTTGGTGTCTATGATGCTTGGACCTATGATTGGAGTCAGAACATAAAAGTACAACCCATGTATTTTAGGTTCGAATACACTCTTTCGAGTTGGTAGGTATGAATAAACAACAGAAATCTCTAATAGTATTGGCTTGTGGTTTATTCCTCTTCACATTGAGTGTACCAGTCTTGAATATGGCGCTTGTTACTAATGACTCCCTGTATTCTCAACAAGACTTGATGTACTATCTTTCTCAAGAAAATCAAACAGAGTTCGCTCATTACAGAACAGACAATACTTGGACATACTCGAAAACTTGTTTTCCGGAAGTCTTAATTGACGTAGTGGATTTGGATGGTGTTGCATCAGTATGGTTTTCTTACAAGCGCTCAAACGAGAGTCAGTGGAACAATCAATCGATGAATCCGTCGGGTCTTGGGGAAAACACATACTTTGGATCATTTCAGTCAACAGTTTCCGAGTATACTACTTTGTTTAATATCACAATCTTTGCCAACGATAGTCTTGGACATATTTCGGAATCAGAACTGTACGGACTTAGGGTTGATTACAGCTATGACCCTCCTCCGGAACCTGGTCTTTCTGATCTTTTCATACCAATAACAGTAGGAACAATCACTGTAATCCTTTTTTCAGCGATTGTAATCATTGATAAGAGAACCTCAAAGAAGACAATAATCAGCACTTCAAATTTGGTAGACATATGAATGTTTGAATAAGGGCGGTCCTGTGTAAAAGTTGGTAGAAGTAAGTCAACCATCCAAGCTAGTCCTGTAGACACGTGAATGATAGAAGAGAAAAATACCAATGATGAGCAGGACAGCGCCTGTCAGTGTAAAGATCCACCAGTTGAATCGGAAGATGATTATTAAACCGGGTGTGAATATTAAGAGATTCACCCCAACGACTGTCAGCACGAGGCCAACAAAGAACAGGGTAATGGATTTCCGATTCTCAGGTTTTTTTATCCGCCCTGGTAGTAAAGTTCCTAATGCTAATATGACGAAAACAAGTCCTAGACTGAGAGCAATCATGTTCCAAGTATTGTTATGAGGAACACTTCCCAGTGAGTATCCTGCCAGAATAAGGAGTGCTGTGCCTATAACCAGACTTGTAATGGCTACAAGCTTTTCTGATTCCATATCTACCACATTTCTGAATACCCTTAGAAACAGAAAAACATTTGTGTTTTTGAAAACTTGTGAAAGGATTATGGACTGGCTAATCACTAGTTATCGGTAGTCAGATTAGCTCGCCGTTTCTGAGCATGGAGTGCCAACTCAAGATTTATCAAATAATAAACTAATCATACCAACAAAACAGTACATTTTGATTCGCCTTTCGTGAAGGGTGTAGAAGCAGAGATTGCCTTTTCCGGAGAGGATTCCAACTAGGGTTCACTATGGTAGATTGGGATATGTAATCGTCAAGAGTTAGTCCAATACTCTTTCACTAATTTCCTTTGAATGAATAATTTGGACATTAGGAAGAGATTCCGAAATCCTTACATCAAGAGACCACTCTCGAACAGACTTGAGACTCAATGGTCGGACGTCTGAAGTCATCAATATTGGAATGATTACCTTATTATCGAATCCTTCAGATTCCAAGTATTCTTTTGATTGCTGAATGCAATTTGCATAGTTCTCGATTTCTCCAGCATTTTCAATGTCCTCCTTTAGTTTATTTTCGAACTCATCAGCTGTGTTTCCTAGCAACCTTTCCATCATCGTGGAACCATAGAATTGATCTTGAGCCTTACAAGATATCAAGTACACCTTTGAGTCAGATTGGGCAATAACATCTATCTCGACATTTGGCTTTCCAATACAATCTAGGATGTCTGGACTATCTGCTCTTGAAATCTTCGTAGTCCCTGGATGAACTTTGAGAGTGGGATGATGGCTTGCTAATTTCTCTCGAACATACCTCTCGAATCTTCTGCCCCAGTCTTCACTCATTATACCCATAGCAGATGATTTCCTTACTGTTTTTGAAATAAAGTAGATCCATGATGCTGCAAAAACATGTGTTGGATAAAATGCAAACGTGAAAGGAAAATATAGCATCCTTTGAGTTGAATTATCCTTTAGTTTCACGAATGGAGTGCGCATCCAGTTATTCTGAGATTTATACTCAAGTTCTCCGATGAGTGTTCCAACCTCGATGTTATTATCTAGTGCACTGAGTCTTTGAATGAGATCTTGTTTACGGAACAAAATCAATGAGGCCATCTTAGTTTCTACTGGTTCAAGTCTGAGCTTGATCTCAGTAGAGATATCTCTACCAAATTTATCAAGAACCTCCAATGTGATATTGTACCTATGTTGTAGCTCCTGATTTATCGCTTTCAAAAGCTGTGGAGCCCTATTTCGTGATTCGTCTGTGAAATCTATCCAATCTTTATCGAGGCGAGGAGTCTGCAACCATTCGTGGAAAGCTGGAATTAGTTTTGCGGTTGCATCAGATAGCCCCTGTTCCTCACTGTACTCAATCCGCTTGACGCTAAATGCATTACACTCCAGTTGGAGTTGTCGAAGTTTCCCAAGCACTGTGAACTCGCGGAGAACAATGCGAGAGAATCTGTTTAGCTCTTCCTCAGGCATGTGTGTATCAACCAACGACCAACCACGCTCAAGAAGCATATCCAATGTTCGAAGCATTGAACGAAACAGATTTGCATCTTCAGTAGGATAATCATTCTCATTTGTTGGTGTATACCTATGATTAATTGTAAAGAGATGTGCAAAGAGAATCTTACCCTTCACTTTACGGTATTTCAAACTCAGCTTTTTCCACGTTCTCTTTAGTTCCTTCTCAATGGTTTTGTGTATTTTCTCATTACTCTCAATCACAATCATTCTTAGCACAGGCATAGCGTGTTAGAGAAATCAATATGGTATTTGTGGCTAGAAGGTGGCGAACACACAAGTTTTCGTGGTAGGAGGGGGGAGTTTCGTAATAATTGAGGGCATGTTACAAAACAAGACCTGTGCATTCGCCGTTGATCCATACCAACTCCTACTCACATATCTATCTGCGACCTTCCTAATAAATCCATCAAGTTTGGCGCAAGAAAGTGGACTATTAACCAAAAGACAAGTCCACTCGTTCAGCTTTGTCATGGTTTCATGCAACTATCACTCACCCATTTGTTTAAGAGGAAGTGACGAGTCATCAAAGGCTCCTCAAAGAGAGATGATTATCATGGCTAAGAAGGCAATTGTTGCAATTGGTGGAAATTCACTAATCAAAGATAAAGATCACAAGTCAATCCCAGATCAGTATGCTGCTACTGCAGAAACCTGTAAGCATATCGCGGATATGATTGAGCAAGGATGGGATGTTGTTATTACATCAGGAAATGGACCTCAAGTTGGATTCATACTAAGGAGGTCGGAGATAGCTGAAAAGGAACTCCATCCAGTTCCGTTGGACTACTGCGGTGCAGATACTCAAGGCGCAATTGGCTATATGATTCAAAGGGCTATGTACAATGAATTCCACCATCGCAAAATAGACAAGCATGTGGCATCAGTTGTTACTCAGGTGAGAGTTGCTAAGGACGACCCAGCTTTCGAAGCTCCCGCAAAACCCATCGGATCATTTATGGATGAAAAGGATGCTCAGAAGAAAGCTGATGATGAAGGTTGGATTGTGAAAGAGGACTCAGGTAGAGGTTGGAGAAGAGTTGTCGCTTCACCCAAACCAAAAGAAATTGTAGAGTTACCAGCAATCAAAGCCTTAATCGAGAGTGGAATAGTTGTTTACGCAGTCGGTGGTGGAGGAATACCCGTTGTCGCTGATGAAAATGGATACTTGAAGGGTGTAGCAGCAGTCATTGACAAGGATCATGCATCAGGCCTCCTTGCAAATGGATTAGATGCTGATGTACTCCTCATCTCTACAGCAGTCGAGAAAGCATACTTGAACTTTGGTAAGGAAAATGAAGAACCAATTGATAAGATGGACCACCTGGAAGCTCAACGTTACATCGCAGAGGGGCACTTTACTCCTGGTAGCATGAAACCCAAAATTGAAGCATGTGTTGAATTCATCAAGAATGGTGGCGAGTTGGCAATCATCACTGATCCCCCGAATATTACTCAAGCATTGAATGGTGAAACAGGTACAAGGATTGTGAAAGGATTCGCAATACCCCCAGCACCTGAACGAAGGTAATCAATATGAGTCCAGAACAAGTTTCAACCGATAAAGCACCAAAAGCAATAGGTCCGTATTCGCAGGGTATCAAAGCGAATGGATTTGTCTTCTGCTCCGGACAGATTCCAGCAAATCCAGAAACTGGTGAGCTGGTCACTGGATCAGTCACTGAGCAGACAAGACAATCTTTGTCAAATGTCAAGGGAGTCCTTGAAGCAGCAGGTTCATCGATGAGCAAGGTTGCAAAAGTAACAGTTTTCTTGAAGGACATGAATGACTTTGCTGAGATGAATGCAGAGTATGCAAAGTGGTTCTCAGATCCACCTCCTGCAAGAGCTGCTGTAGAAGTTGCCCGTTTACCAAAAGATGTAGATGTAGAGATTGAAGCGATAGCTGAACTCTAAGAATTCGTTTCATTTTGTAGATGATTATAAACCTACGACGTAACATGAATTTGCATGCTGTGAGAACGCGCACTCGCAGTAATGCCTGATTCATTGGAGAGATGAGTGCATATTAGCCGTGCCACTACCTACATCATGATCCATGCACACAATCCTAAGGCTTTTATCTCAGTCCGACTGGCACAATCGTGCATATCGGATAGCGGTGTAACCTATGAATTCAAGCCTGACCAAACCTGTAACAATTTTGATTGGTGCTTTATTAATATCAGGTGCTGCAATAGCAGCCCTCATTTTCCTACAACCTACAGACAGCTCACCAGAATATTATGTTGAAGTTGTCGGAGGTAATGGAGTTTCTCAGAATGTGACACTTACTGAAATGATGTTGATGGACAGTGTGTCTGGAAACAGCTCTTATGAAAATACATACGGAAATGTGAGAGGAATTGGAGTGTATAAGGGAGTCAAGGTTTCGGACTTGGTGAATCTAGTTGGAGGAATGGATGAAGGCTACGTTGTAAGAATAGTTGCAGAGGATGGCTATAGTCAGACATTTGAAAAGTCCAAAGTATATCCAAATCTCACAATATGGAACTTACAAGGGGATATGATTCTAGCCTACGAGTATGATGGGCTCACAGTACCAGAATACGAAGATGGAGTTCGACTTGCATTCATCCCTGAAGATGGTTATTATTCCACCGCAGATGCTAATGCGACCACAGAACCGGATCCATCAGCAGCTGGACCTCAATGGGTTTCTAATGTAGTCCGTATTGAGATATTAAAAAATCTCTACAATTCAACATACAGTGTTTCGGAAACGACATTGAGAACACTTTCATCTATTACCGGTGAAGGAGGATACAAGAAAAAATCGGGAGATATCATCGGTCCCTTTAACTTCACTGGCGTTGCGTTCAGTGTTTTGCTGCAACAATTTACAGCAGTTCCTGATGATTATGTTCTGATTGTTCGAAGCAGTGATGGCTATACAAGTGAATACACAAAGGCAGTTGTTGAAGGTGAATTGAGTGGGTACACGCCTTCAGGAGATCCATTAGACTCAATCAATTCAACAATGATAATAGCATATGAGCAAAATGGGAACCCCATAGTAGATGGAGGACCATTAATGATAGCCTTCCTGAATGAGGACGGCAATCTTACTGATGGCTTCAGGTGGGCTAAAGATGTTGTGAGCATTACTATTCTAGAATTAAGTGGTTCAGCAAGTATGCTTGGGAACGTTACATCATCTCACTTGGAACTTTGGATTAGTACAGACGAGTACTTTTTACAAAAGGAGTCACTTTGAAACAAGAATGCAGTCAGAGCAAGCTTTTTCTTCACATCTGTGCGGAGCGAAGATGAGAATAAGTTACATTTAGTATCTTTCGGGTAAGGATTGACGTAGAGTGGTGCAACAGAGAACTAACTGCAATGATACAGAAGTACTCATTGGAAAGGCTACATCCCTCATAGAGAAGAAACTCTATGTTGAGGCTTTGTCCACTCTTCAACGTGGAGTATCGGTTGATCCAAACAATCCCAAAGTCTGGGAGAGCATGGCCATTTGCAATTTGGAAATGGGAAAACCAAAGATGGCTCTCGCTGCATTGAACAATCTAATTAGAATCCAACCGCAAAGCCATACTGGATGGGCAGATAAGGGATTTCTTCATCTCTTGCTTAATGAAACAAATGAAGGCATTGGCGCATTACGTGAAAGTCTAAGAATAAATCCTCGAAGAATTTATGGTTGGGAACTCCTCGGTATGGTACTTGTGTCAGAAGAACGTTGGGACGAAGCTATCGACGTTCTGGAAAGGACACTCGATCTTAATCCCAATTCTGCAGTCACATGGTATAATCTTGCAGTCTGCTATCTATTATTCGACGAATTAGATTTAGCTGTGCAATCTGCGGAAATTGCATTCTCTATAGATCCATCTTTGAAAGAAATTGCAGAAGACTGGTGGGATATTGTTCAAGACGATTTAGTGGATGAAAGTTTTATGTCACTTTCACGAACCTCAGCAAGTTAGACTCCAAGGCTTTCTCATTTACTTTTTTGATCGAGTAGTGATAGCTCTGCTTTAATTGCTTTGATGGCTTTTGTAATTTTGAAACTCGTTGCAGTTTCAAGTGCTTGGTTGAGAGCAGATTCAAGACGAAGACGTTCTTCTTCACGCTCATCGGGATCAGTAATTGCTTCAAGGGCTTCTCGTTTCTTTGGAATGACAATAAGAAGACTTTCAATAGTTTCTTTAGTTTCCTCACGATTCTCAATAATCTCTTCAGTTTCCTCCCCAGATGAAACGATTCTATCAATTTGCTCGAAGATCTTTTTGTTTTCGGCCAATGCGTTTGCTAGAATAGTCTTTACTTCGCCCTCAGGATCAGCATCTTCAAGTGCGGAAGAGATTCGTTCCATTGACTTTTCCAAGAATTCCTTTCTTTCAACAAGACTTGTACGTTTTCTTTCCATCCAGTGCCATTCATTTGATACTTGTCTTATCAGAGCAATTGCTTGATTGATAGTTTCCCTAAAGGTATCATATCGAGACATTGCATTAGTTAATTCTGAGTCAAGTGCATCAAGCTCGTGTGTTAATTGAAAACTCAACATATCACTGGATTGAGCATCGGCTAATTGTCGACTCTCTTTTATCACTGCACCAGCAGATGCCCAGAAACTATCAACATCATCAGGATCCATATCAGTTCGTTTACGTTCTTCAAGTTCTTCAGAGAGTTGTCGGATCTCGTGACCTAGTGCTTGAACTTCCTGGATTTTTGATTTCAGAAGTGCTTTTCCCAGTCGATTGTTTAGCTCTTCAGTAAGCAATATACGTTCTTCAGGAACTTCAAGTAGTGCATGTGTATTATCGATTATGAGTCGCATTGCATTCTCATACTCAACCACAGCTTCATGGTAGAGACCTTTTTGATATTTCTGATCTCCACTTCGCTCAAGCTTCAGAGAATCTTCAAGAACATCATATGGCGATGTCTTCAAGAGACTTTCGTTCCATATTAGTGGTCCTTCACAACAGATATCCAAAGGACGACCTGATGCAATAACCTGCAAGATGAAAATCCCTTCAGGAGTTGCTACATATAACAAATCATGATCAGCAGTAACATATTCAATCTTGTGTCCATCTAATTCGATATTTCCAATTTCAATTCCTCGCTTCGTATCCCACAAACTTAGGTTGCCTGAAGAAACTGCAGCTAATAGATAGTAATCGCTAGCCCACATTGAGGAAATCATGTTCGAATTCTTAGGTTCATAAGTATTAGAGAGACCCCACTCTTTTCGGTCATATAGTGCGATCTCGCCAGATGGTGTTCCAACAAAAATGAAATCCGAATTTCCTGTAACAATTCCGCCTTTCCCTTTATTATCAAGACGTGTAAGTTCTGATGGTGCACTATTAGATTCTTTCAACCAAACTCGTGGTTCTTCCTTTTTTGTACTTGTACAAATTATTTGTTCATCAGACCAGATACTGTTTATATCGGATTTATGCAATTGCCAGCTTGATGTTTCATGTGACTCCTTCTGAATAGAAACAAGACGACCTTCTTTTGCTCCAATGAAGAAGAAATCACCCTGAAGCGATGATGCGACAGCTTGGTAAGATAGATCAAACCACCCAATCATTCCCCAAGTGTTTTTTTTCCAAACATATACACGCTTCTCACAAGTTGCATATACTTGTGCATCATCAACATCAACTGCAAGAGGTTCTGAGTCAGGTTCGCTCAGCTCAGCTACAAGCTTCCAGGTGTTTTTATCAAAAACACGTATACGTTGGTCACGGCAAGCAGCATAAAGATAATCAGTATCATAATCAATATCTATTGCATCTACTTCTAATAAGGAAATGGATTCATGATTGATGATAGCTGAGTCATTTCCACCTGACGATGTATTGTCCATAATCATCCCCTTTCAGTGTAGCTTGTTTAATAACTGAATTTGGGACTGCTTATGTTAGTTTCCTTCAACTTAAGAAACGCATAAACTCTCGATTTTTTGGACCTAAGATTGGAGAATACATGACACAATCTTTGAAAAGGGGCGGCACACAGAAAGGTCTTAAGATATCCTCGAAAGAAAGCCGTCTAGATTGGAGGTAGGCATTTTGGATTCCCACGGTTGGAGACGAGAACTCGATAAATTCGCCGAATTGAAAGGAATACTTGTATCAATAAATCCAGCAATGGAGGAGCAATCAAATCGTCAGGTTCGACACCTATACGATATTTTTGCTAATCTTAGCAAGTTTGAGAATGAACTTACAACTTCTGGTTTTATGAAGAAAGGAAAGATCAAGAAGGAAGTTGACAAATCAACAAGTGAGCTAGAAGATGCATTCATGCGTGCAACGCGTGATTTTGCTGAACACTTGAGAAAGGAGCATAAGGATATCATCGCGATTGCTCCAAAGTTACAGGCTATCAAACCAGCTGAAACTAAGTCTATCACAGCAATCAGTTTCCCTGGAATTGGTGCCGGTGATTTGAAAGACTTTGAAAAGTTGCTAGAGTTCTCAAAAGCATTTTCAAGAGTTTACCTCGTTATTCATGAAGATATTAATCGTGAAGTAAAATCCACTCTAGACGAAAATAAAGCAACAGTTGAAACCTATGATAGACATATCACTATTGACAAAGGTGAAGTTGCTACTACTGTGTCACATGATGACACTGCCAACCAATCATTGCGTGATTTGATTATTCTCAATGAAAAACTACTTGAAGATAAAACGTATCTTGATGGTCGTAAAGATGAGGTCAGCAGGTTACTTGGGACTTCACTAGTAAGTGATACTGGCTCGCTTCAAGCTTCAGTTGAAACTGCTTCAAGATTGGGACTTGAACTGCCTATAGAATTCTCTCAACAACTTAGACTACTTGCAAGAGATGCAGCTAAGGCTCAGACTCTTACAGACTTGGTCAGTCTTGAAAATCAATTACATACCTCCAAGTCCAAACTTGCAAATATGCTCCGTGATAAAATCATCAACATAAAACATGAAGTCACTCAGAAGATTGTTGATGGGGGCGTACCAATGACTGCAGACGTAATCCCAACTCCACCAGATGTGAGTGTTGAAGGAGAGGGAGTCGCAGGACTATTATCCAGCTATCAGCGAATGGTTGAATGGGAAGGTCAGGTTAAGATTGCCCTCCGTGAGCAAGTGTTTGAATTATTAGACGATGTAGAGAAAGCTACTGATGTTCCTGATGACACTGGTATCAAAGACGTAGTTGGAGTTCGTCAATTCATTGCGGATTCAAAGAAAACTCTCAAAAAAGCTGAAGTAGACGAGATGGTAAGAATCTATCTCAAAGCTAATGGTATGAATGACGATCATAAAAGGAATATCACTGATAGCATTAGATCATACCTCACTCGGTTTAACGAGCTTGCAACATCAGCTGATAGAGTACTAGATTACGCACAACTCAGCAAGAAAGCGCCAAAAGTAGAAGAACTTGAGGGTGGAAAAGGAATCACCTACCTCCTTGAATCACTCACAACGCTTCGAACCGCAGTTGAAAGCGGAGTGGCTACCTTCAGAGATGCTTGTCAGCAAGAGATTGACGCAATTGTACAAGACTTACAGACAATCAAACCAGCATATGCAGAAATTTTCATGCCGCTCATCCTTGAACTTGATGAAGGGTCAAACAAGATACAGAAAATGGAGGACTTCTCAGAAATCAAGACAGAGATGCGTAGTATCAAAGAAACCATGTTGGCAAAAGCTAAAGATTCACTAGAAAATCTAAGATATAGATTAGGTGTCAAAATACGACTGGCTGGTGCAAAGCTCATGGGTGCTGGTGTTGAAATTCCTCCAGAGGTTCAAGAATCAATTAGTGAACTCAATAACGTTGGAGTTGCAGCTGATAATGTATTTGCCTTACCAGCAATAGCAAGAAAGATGATTGAAATCTATGAAAAGAATATCTCATCCAAAGTCATCATTCAACTAGATGGCGAGGTTGATTCACTCATAACTTCTCTTGAGAAAGCCCAGAGTATTGGAGTCAAAGTTGGTAAAGAGCTGAAGATGCTTGAAGGGATGAAAGCTAAACCACCAAAGGAACTTGAAGATGCAGCAGAATATTTTGACAGACTGATGAACCTGACAACATCTCCTGCTGTTCACAAGAAGATCAGAGAACGTGTTGATGAGGCTTATGAGCAGATCAAGAATGCAGTTTCACTGTTCGAAGAACAAGGTATGGCAGAGTTTGTTGAACGACTCAAGGCACTCATTGAACAAGTTCCAGCCAAACTGGAAAATGAGTCACCACATGTTAACGAAGCTCTCGATGTATGCTTAACCCTCGCAAATATCCAAGAGGAAATGCTCAGTGTCATTAAAAACATCGCAAATATCAGCGGTGAGAAGTATGCTGGAGAACTCAAGGAAAAGAGCAAGTACTACTCGACCATCAAGAGAGTTGTGGAGAAATATCCAAAAGAGTTCAGCAAGGTCGTCTTCGATACAAATAAGATAAAGGAACTTGAAACAACATTGACAGAATCAAATGGACTTGATGAAGCTATTGCGTGTTTTCATGAGCTTGAAGGTCTTAGGAAGAAATGGCTAGACCAAGCAGCTGCAATGGATGACTGGCACAAGTCTTTGAGAATGTTTATGACTGGTTTCAGTCCCAGCGCAAAGCCTGACGTAAGAGACAAATTCATCGAAGATGCAGTAAGAAAAATAAGAGAAACCTATTCGAGAGAAGATATCAGTTCATATCTCACTTGGGCCATCAAAGAAAATGCTCAGGCTTTAGTCGATAAGAAGAAGAAGGAGTAATAGTCCATGTTAAGAGGTAATTCCGATACACAAGGGGATGAAACAACTAAGGCAGCAGAAGTCTTTGCTATAGGCATTGGTGAATGTGGTAGTAACATTGTTGGCTCATATCTAAAGACTAGTCGTGACAATAAACTTCCATCAAGAGTACGTGGCTATCTCCTCATTAATACTGACCGAGCAGACCTTACCAAAGTCCGACAGAAATATGGCATACCTAAGGAGAACACTCTCCTATACGGTGCTTCTGAAATTGGAGTGGGCGGGAGATTTATGGATGGATATAACGCCATCATGGAATCGAAAGACATTATCTTCGACCAGCTTGCGAACCTCGGATTTGAAGGAGTTTCAGGTTTCTGTATCTTCACATCCTTAGGAGGCGGTACTGGTTGTGGTGGTACACCTGCAATCATCGAACTGCTCAAACAGCGATTCCAAGAAGAAGAAGGTCGTCGAATCTTCGTCTATGTTATTGGTATTCTTCCCTTCGAAGGTCAATCAAGTGAAGCCCTGAACTCAATATGGGCGGTTTCCAAGTTATTGCGTGCGCAGCTCCAAGAGCGTGGTGCAGATCTTACAATTTTACTCTCTAACAGAACAATGCTCAAGAGAATCTTGCAGTGGAGAAAAGGTGAATCTGTTGATTACCTTCGTAAAGAACTTAATGTGGACATTGCAGATATCGATTCAATTGAGCAGATGGTTCCCTCAACACTTGATGAGGGTGGCGCAATGGAAACTCGGACAGAGCAAGCATTTGTTGAGCTTGTAAACCCAATGGCTCTTGATGTCGTTGAAGCAATGCTATCACCGGGTGTCTGGGAAAGTCACAAGGACGTGTTCCCAACAACTGACCTTGCAGACTATTCAAGAAAGCTTGATCCGGTTGTAGTTCCAGCGCTCTACTCAGATGTCGGGTTGATTCCAGATGCTGGAAGTATGCCACGTCAGCTAAAAGCGATGATCGACTATGCTGTAAAGGAATGTAGTTACGCTGACATAGGAGAAGAACCTAATGCTGAGAGTGTTTACTACGTTTTGTCTGGTCCAGCTCACATTGCAAAAGCGGAGTTTGGGATGCATGTGAAGGAGTCACTTGACAAGTTCATTGCGCCAGGAGCAGCCATCACTCCGTGTTATGTAAAATATAACACTCCTGACGCTAGAACGGATCTACTATTGCTATTAGGTCTTCCAAAGATACCCGAACTGGTCACTATCATCAATGAAGCAACCCAACTTGTGAACTTACATAGTGGTGCATCACCACTCAAACAAGGGTGGTTCATGAGGTCAAAGGGAACTTCTAGGAAAGAACTAGTAGACGCAATTAATGACTTTCGTGAATTGTTCAGCTATTATATGACACCAGGCGAAACAATGGAATAGGAGGGTTGCTGATTGTCTGACTCTTCATCATTTCATTTCGAAGACTTGATTGATCGAATGCTATTGCTGGTCACACTGAATTCAACCCTGATTCACTTTCTACTTAGCTCCCAAGTTGAAGGCAGCATTGACCCTGATAGGGTAGACTCACTCACTCAAGGATTACTTAGAACAAGAAAATGGATGGAGGAAGCAACCACTATGAAAGGAATTCCTCCGTCAACACAGAATATTCTGAGTCTCATTGTAAAGCGGCTATCACAGGTTGAAAGCCTGCTTCCAAAGCTCTCAGACAAAGCCAAGCAGGCAGAGCAAACTCCCGCACAAGAAATACTCTCATTTCTTGATGGAACGAAAAGTGACGCAGTAGCACAACCTGGAAAGAGTTCCACTCCCACTACTGTAGAAACTGACCTTGTCCCATTAGTAGGAGGAACTGAAGTAAAACCTGTGGAAGCCTATAGAAAGGTCGATGTAGAGGATGACCAGTTTGGATTAATTGGACAGATTCAGAGGCAGATTCAACAGTATTCAGCTCGATGCCATGTAATGCTTCCAACATGGTGGTTAGAGGTCCTACGTGAGATTCATCGATACAAATCAGAGTCACCATATCTAGGGGATGTTATTGAGCTTCCCTCACGAATTATGGTCAAAATCACAAAGGGATTACTCACAGAGGCTCCTGGGGCAAGACTCCTTCAAGATTTATTGAAGAGTCGTCAACAAGAAAATTATCTCAATGCTTCAGAACAGGAGCGTATTGAACGAGCGGTGAGTAAGTACTTCCAAGGTCTGGAAGGAATACTTAAAGAAAACGATGTCAATGTGAAGGATAAAATCCTAGAAGCTCAGACTGCATTTGATGGATTTGGCTGGGGCGGTCCTGAACTTGAGAAACGCTTAATCAAGAGAATAAATCAAGAGTGTCAAGAAGCTCTCCAGAGCGCTGAATCTGCAAGTGACAAGCCACGACAGGTCATCTATGCAGAGATCACAAAACTACTCTGTAAACTTCAACATGCAATGCTTGCTGAACCAAGACCTAGAGAAATACTTGCTCAGATGAAGCCGTAAGTTTCCTCCAGACTTTTCTCATAGCCTTCATAGGCACAGTTCATATAAGGGATTATGATAATTCCTGCTCAATTACTAGACGAGGGAAAAAAATGTCTGGCCTAAAGACCATGCTCAACCCAAAAGTAACTGCAGTTGTTGGTGTATCAACTTCAAATCCATTTTCTCCTGGGAATGTTATTTTCAGAAAGCTTGCATTTGAAAATGGGTTACCTACATATCCTATCAATCCGAAAGGCGGAAAAGTCGAAGGTTTTGATGTATACAAGTCCATAGATGATGCTCCAAACGATATTGATCTCGTAGTCATCTCAGTGCCTGCAAGATATGTTCCTAGTGTATTGAATCAGTGTGGAGAAAAAGGAATCAAGTCTGTCATTGTCATTTCAGGCGGTTTCAGTGAAGTTGGTGAGGGAGGAGCAAGTCTGCAGTCGGAGATAATCGAGATTGCCAACAAATACAAGATTTCTATGGTTGGCCCAAATTGTATCGGAGTTTATGTTCCAGAAGTTCTAGACACCTTTTTCCTACCTTCGGAGCGAGTAGCTCGTTCAAGAAAGGGAAATGCAGCAATTATTTCTCAGAGTGGAGGCTGGCTTATCGAGAGACTGGAAGAGTTTGCAGATAGACGGGTAGGTATTGCAGCAGCTATCTCAATTGGTAATGCAGCACAGACCAACGTTACTGACTTCATTGAACACTTTGGTAAGGATGACAATGTGAATGTAATCTTATGTTACATTGAAGGATTTGGAGAGGGCGAAGGTCGAGAATTTGTTGAGGCTTGTATGAAGATAGCAAAGAAGAAACCAGTAGTCGTGTTGAAGGGCGGAGAATCAGAAGCAGGACATCGGGCAACACAGAGCCATACTTCCTCACTTGCAGGAGATCAAGCTGTTGCAAAAGCTGCCTTCAAGCAGTACGGTGTAATTCATGCAATGGATGAAGATGAGGTCATGGCATATGCAAAGATTTTCTCATTCAAACCAAAATATATGAAGAGCGATAGAATTGGTACCCTCTCTGTAAGTGGAGGGCATGGAGTAATTGCAAGTGATGAGGCATCAAACTATGGACTCGAATTCCCACCATTCTCTGAAGAAGATCAACGAAGGATGAGAGAAGTAATGACTCCCGCATACCAGGGGATTGCATCGTTTAGAAACCCATGTGATCTAACTGGATCTGCTTCAGACATTGACTATGAGAAAGTACTCGACATCATGCTAACACTTGACAAGATTGACGCAGGTTTGTTACTCTTACTTCCATACGCTCCCGGAATTTCACTCCAGATCGGGGCAAGGGTTGCTAACGTATCAAAACGCTACTCAAAGACTGTTGTTGCATATGTTCCAGACTTAGACAAGTATGAAGTTATCATTCGGGGATTCGAACTCAACGGAATTGCAGTAGCGGATACCATAGAAGAAGCAGTCCAAATGCTCAATGGTATTAGAACAAGAACGAGGTATTTGCAGAGTATTGGTGCGGTCTAAGTTCCTCCAGCGACCTTCTTGTAATCGATATCAAGAGACCTCAATGCTTCAACTAGTTTGCCCTTCAGGATAAGCGGTTTTGATGAAAATTCACTTACTGTTGAACATCCATTTAGATACATAGCAACTTTTAGTCCCTCTAGAATTCGTTCTAATTCAACTACAACATCAAGGGATGAACCGTGTACTGCTGGTCTAAGAACAGGATGAGCTAATCCAGCAGATATAGCTCCAAGACTCAGAGCTTTAGCGACATCTAATCCAGATCGAATCCCACCAGTGGCAATGACATCGAGTTCTGTTGAATCAAGAACCATAATGATACTAAGAGCTGTGGGTATTCCCCATGACCAAAACTCAAGGCCAAGCTGAGCCTTAACATCATCTTCATCTTTAAGGGCTCGGAAATACTCTACCGCAGCCCAACTTGTACCACCGACACCTCCAACATCAACTCCATCGATTCCAATCTCTTCAAGATTTCTAGCTACTTCAGAGGAGATACCTGCACCTGTTTCCTTCACAATTACAGGAACATCAACTGAATCAACTATGGCTGCGATACTCTCAATCACACCCTCAGAGTTGCAATCACCCTCAGGCTGGATAGCTTCCTGCAAAGGGTTAAGATGAACTGCAAGAATATCTGCTTCAATCATAGAAACAGCCTCAGCCGCAGCCTTAACATGTGTAGCCCCTATATTTGCAATCACAGGAACAGATGGAGCCCTCTCTCGAACGATTCGAAATGTGTCTGCAAGAGTAGGATCTTCGACAGCTGCTCGTTGACTCCCAACTCCGATTGGTAAACCTAGTTCTTCAGCCGCCATAGCAAGTCTCTCATTGATCCCATGCGTTTGTGGATGGCCTCCTGTCATGGCAGCTATAACCAAAGGCGCAGAAGCCTTGAACCCAAAGAAATTCGTTGTTAGGTCAATCCGGTCTTTGTCGATTTCAGGTAAGGCATTGTGAACAAACTCAATATCTTCAAACATTGTGGACCTTCGACATTGAACATCTTCATCAAGACAAATCTCAATGTGTTCAATCTTTCTTCGACGCGTCATTGAAGCCTCAGAACTATGATCATCTGAATCATTACTTGAGAAAGGTTTGTTATCAACCATTACTCTACCTCCAAGTTCTAATGATTAACAAAGCTAATACACAGATAGAACTTACGGTGTAACTAGTAATCCATGTTATCTGTCAATACTTGCGCGATACAAAGCCTTTATTCATTATTTCATTACAAATTTAGATAGTGGCTAAGATGGCAGACGAAGAAAAATTTAGGATTGAAGAGCCAGAAGAAAAGGATCCTGCACAAGAAAAGAAAGGTTTCTTTAGACCACTTCCAAAAGTCGAAAAGAAAACAAGAATGAAAGATGGAAAGGCACAACCAGTGGTCAAGTTTCTTGGCATTTCAGTGTATGAGAAAAATCGTGATAGATTGGTTCTCATCCTCATGCCACTACTTGCTGCCATCATAAATACGTCCATTTACTCTTTTGTGACTCTAAGCTTATGGGAAGATTCCGCCACATACCTATTTTTTGTCCCTGTTATTGTAGCAATTCCAATTGGACTAGTTATTGCTGAAACTGGTCCAGCGTTAATCGGCGGACTCTTGAGCTCAATATTCTTCTTTGTATTCTTCGTTATCTTCCTAACTTCACCAGCCTTCATGACACCAGAACTGGGAATCGGTAATTTCCTAATTAGTGGCATTACATTATCTGTTGGGTATTTCATATTCATAATAGTAGCTGGATTACTTGGCTCAATAATTGGTACAATCATCCGTGAATTTGCATGACATAGAAAGAAAAAAACATTAACCTCGTGAAACTACAATAGAATCACTATACAAGCCATTTAGCGCAGTGAGAGATTTTATTAGGAGTTTTTTTTCTGCTACTTTCGCATGAGAAGGATAGGCGTCCTTGTTAGCGGGAGAGGGTCCAATCTTCAGGCACTCCTTGACGCCGAATCTCGAGGAGAATTGAGTGGGCAGATAGTTGTTGTGATCAGTAATAAGATTCAAGCTTTTGCACTGGAAAGAGCAAGGAAGGTTGGTGTGCAAGCAATACTGATAACAAAATCAGAATTTCCTGACCGTCAGAATTTTGATGAACAGATAGCTGAAGTACTTCGTTCTTACAAGGTTGATCTTGTTGTACTAGCAGGATACATGAGAATGTTCACTGAGCAATTCATTATTGAATTTCAAGACAGGATAATCAATGTGCATCCATCATTACTTCCGGCATTCAAGGGAGTAAAAGCTCAGTGGCAAGCTATTGAATATGGAGCCAAAGTATCGGGATGTTCCACTCACTTTGTTACTTTCGATATGGATGCAGGACCTATCATCATGCAAAAGGCAGTTCCAATCTTCCCTGATGATACAGGAGAAACACTGTCAAAAAGGATTCTTCCTGAGGAACACAGAATACTAGTAAAATCTGTCCGACTATTCTGCGAGGACAAACTTAGAATAGAAGGTCGTAATGTTATAGTTAAGGAGTAGTGGTTAGTGTGTGTGGAGTATTGGGTATACTGGGTAATTTCCCTCTTAGAGTGGCAAGAGATCTTCTTCTTCTTCTAACTCATAGAGGGCAAGATGCTGCAGGTCTACTATGGATAGAGAAGGAATCTATTGAAACTAGCAAAGCAATGGGAAATCCAGGAAAGATCGAGGTACCAGAGATTAGTCCAATGCATATTCTTGGTAGTACAAGGTACCCAACTACTGGTAAGCGTGTCGCATCGTCAGATGATCTTGATACATTTGTGGGACCCTTTAACATAGATGAGATATCGATGACACACAACGGAAACATCACGAATATGTCATACGTATCAGATATACAAGTTGATTGTGATTCAGAGTTTCTGGCGGAGAGACTCTCTTTTCATTTGAAATCTAATGAAGTAAACCTACCTGATGCATTCAAGAAACTTGATGCGGAAGTTGATGGTTCGTATAGTCTAACTGGTCTATATCAGGGAAAATTATTTGCCTATCGAGATAGTCATGGTTTCAAACCACTCGTCTTTGGTCGCACAAAAGAGAATACAATCGTTGCATCAGAAAGTCAAGTTCTTGATATGGCAGAAGTGCCTCTTGAGAGAGATGTGTACCCAGGAGAGCTTCTTATCTTTGACCAAAAGGGAACCATGGAGTCCCATTCAATTTCACAGAATTCAACACATTCACATTGCTTCTTCGAATATGTTTACTTTGCCCACCCAGCAGCTAAGATGGAGAACCAGCTTGTCTATGATGTACGCTTTCGACTAGGGCGAGCACTTGCTCAAAGTTTTCTAAAACTAAATCTTGAAACACCAGATTACGTTGTTCCAGTACCAGATACGAGTAGACCAGCCGCGCAGGCAATGGCAGAAACACTGTCAGTTCCAATGCGAGAGATTATCCTGAAGAATAGATATCTAGGTAGAACCTTCATCGCGGGGTCGCACGAAGAGAGAAACTCGATGGCAAAGAGGAAGTACATCTACTTGGATGACAAGATCACAGGAAGGACCATTCTAGTTGTGGATGATAGTATTGTGAGAGGAACCACAGCAAAGATGATCATTGCAGACCTCAAAAAGAAAGGAGCAGCCAAGATATATTTTGCAGCAACATGCCCGCCACAGACGCATCCTTGTTACTACGGAATTGATATTGCAACAGATAGTGAATTGATAGCCTGTACTACAGATATCAACTCCATCGCAGATTTCATTGGAGCAGACGCACTGATATATCAGGAGCAACACACTGTAGAAAATGCAATTGGGCTCAAAGATCTCTGTATTGCTTGTCTAGATGGCAATTATCCAACAGAACATGCACGAAAAATTCGAAATAACGTATCACAGCATAGCTCGACCACAAATCAGCGTGATTATGAGAGGGATTTCTCACAATGAAGATTGGAACGCTTGCAAGCCATAGTGCACTGAATATAATCTCAGGTGCAAAGGCAGAGGGTTTTGAAACCGAATTATACTGTACCCCAGAGAGAATTCCCTTTTACAAGTCATTTGGCATGGAAGACTCCATTGTTGAAGTACCTTCATTCGAAGCAATTCTTGAGATGGATCTTTCAGATGTAATCATAATACCACATGGATCGTTTGTCGCATACATTGGTTCTGAGAAAATTCTGAAGTCAGATATGAGATTGTTTGGGAATAAAGAATTACTTCGCTGGGAAGAAGATCGTCAACTAAAATCTCAGCTCATGAAAGAAGCAGGACTTCGAGTTCCAAGAGAATTCAATGAACTGGATGATGTGAACACTCCAGTCATAGTGAAATCGGATGGAGCAGCTGGAGGAGTAGGATATTTCATTGCAGCTAACAGAGAAGAAATTGCAGCTAAATTAGACTCTACGAAAGGATACACATTCCAAGAATACATAGTTGGAACCAAGGTTTTTGTAACATACTTTAATTCTATAGCCAAAGATAGGTTAGAAGTATTCGGGGCAGATATCCGATACGAAACTGATGCTGATGCTAACCTACGATTCGATGATAAACCATCTTTCGTAGTTGTAGGAAATCTTCCACTTGTTCTTCGAGAATCCACACTTGCACAATACTACGATATGGGAGTGGGATTCATTGATGCATTCAAAAGAAAGACCGGACAGAACTTGGCAGGACCATTTTGTATTGAAACTATTATCGATAAGAACCAAGATATCTACACGTTTGAGTTCAGTGGAAGGATAGTTGCAGGTACGAATGTTTGGATGCCCTCTTCACCCTATTCTTTTGTCTTATTTGGAGAGGATATGTGGATGGGAAGAAGAATCGCAAAAGAAATTCGAGATCTTCTTGAAACAGGAAGATTGGATGATGTTTTGAGGTGATGGTTATGTACGATTGTGAAGTAGAACATAAGACTTACAAACCAATAGTATTCCCAAACCACGGGAATGGTCTTATTCAGTGTTTGGAGGTAACTAGATGAAGCTCCCAACCATAGGAATGCTTGGTTCACATAGTGCAGAGGAAATAGGGACATCTGCCAAAGCCAATGGATTCGAAACTGTAATAGTGTGTCAGAAAGGAAGGGACAGTCTCTATACTCATTATAACAAGCATCTTTACGACCATGTGATAGTTCTGGATAAATTCAGTGAAATGATTCATGAAGAAACACAAGAGCGATTGAGAGAGCTCGACACGATTTGGATTCCAAACCGTTCGTTCTCAGTTTATGTTGGTTATGAGGAAATTGAGAAGAACTTTAAAATTCCAATATATGGAAATCGAAGAATATTGAGGGTGGAAGAGAGAGGACCCGAGAAGGATCAATACTGGTTATTGAAGCAGGCAGGAATCAGGATACCTAAGTCGTTCACACCTGATTCTATTGATAGGTTAGTTATAGTGAAGGTTCAACAAAAAGGGCGTCCTTTGGAAAGAGCATTCTTCTACGCAACAACACCAGCTGAATACGAAAAGAAAAGCCAGTCGATGATCAAGAATAATCTAATTTCAGAAAAGGACTTGTCACAATCGACAATTGAAGAGTTTGTTATTGCACCACGATTTAACGCTAATTTTCAAGCTTATGCAATGGACGACCATTTTGGTAACCTGGATTTTGTTGGATTTGATGATAGAATACAAACAAGTCTAGGAGGTCTCCTCAATCTACCAGCAAATGAACAAATAAAAATCGACTTCACTGTGATGAATGAAGAAGCTGGTCATAAAGGGGTTACAATGAGAGAGAGTAAGAAACCACTTGTCTATGAGGCGGCTGAGTCATTATTGGACAGTGTTAGAAAACACTTCCCACCCAGGATGATAGGACTTTTCTCATTACAAGGGGCACTAACTGAGGAGTCCGAGTTTATTGTCTTCGACCTTAGTCCAAGAGTTCCAGGGGCACCATGTGTGGGTCCCACAAGTCCGGAGATGAGAAGGTTATCACTCAAACTCGGTAAGAGTGTTCAATCACCATTAGACCTGTGTATGTTTGATATTCATAAAGCAGTACAAGAAAACAGAATCAATGACGCATCAACCTAAAGGAGAGAATGAAATGGACCTGATTCACGAAGGAAAAGCAAAACGAGTCTTACAGGACCCAGATTCACCAGAACGTGTAATCATTGAATTCACTGATACTGTAACTGCAGGAGATGGAGACAAGAAAAAAGAATTCGTAGGAAAAGGGACTATAGCCTGCGAAATGTCAAAGTACCTCTTCGGATATCTTGAAGGAAAGGGTATTGATACACACTATGTAAAGAAATTGGCGGAGAACCAGCTTCTTTGCAAGAAAGTCACGATTATCCCCATCGAAGTTGTATGCCGAAACATTGCAGCTGGTTCATTCTGTAGAAGATACGGAATCGAAAAAGGAATTGAATTAACTCAGCCTCTCATCGAGTTCTTTATGAAGGATGACAAATTGCATGATCCATTGATTACAACAGGTGCTATCATCAGACTTGGACTTGCAGAACGAGAGGACCTAGACTTCATGAGATCTGTTACGCTCTCAGTTAACTATTATCTTGAAGAACTGTTTAAACAGAGAAACCTGATACTTGTTGATTTCAAATTGGAATTTGGTCGAACTGAAAAAGGACATATTGTTGTTGCAGATGAGATATCTCCAGATATAATGAGAATTTGGGATTCAAAAGCCGCATCATTGGATAAAGATATTTTCAGAGAGGACAAGGGCGATTTGGTTGCTACTTACACTCAAGTCTTTGAGGAGATGAAGAAAGCAAATCCAGATGAAGTTGAACCAAGAACAGAATCAATTCAGGTGATTGTAGAGTCAAAATCAGGGATCAAGAACCCGCCAGGAGAAGTGACAAAGAAGGCACTCGGTCGTTTGGGATTTGCGGATGTTGAAGAAGTACGAATGGGTAAAGTTTTCAAAATTGTATTGAGGAAACCTATCACATCAGAGATACTTAATCAGCTTTCTATAATGAATGTAAAACTCCTCTCTAATCCTATTTCAGAGAAATACAAGGTGAGGCTCGAGTAGTGGTAGTTGCAGTACTTCGCTTTCCGGGTACAAACAATGAGAACGATATTCTCCGAGCACTGTCTTTGATCGATGGTGCAAAACCAATCCTAGTTCCATCACGTAAAGGACTGGCAGGTCTTAAAGATGCAGATGGAATCGTGATTCCTGGAGGTTTCTCATATGGTGACTATCTCCGAGCTGGAGCAGTTGCTTCTGTCGAATCAATCACTGAGGGAGTAAGAAATCTAGCTGAGGACGGAAAGCCTGTAATAGGTATCTGTAATGGTTTTCAGATTTTATCAGAAATGGGTCTATTACCTGGAGCATTACTTCCTAACGATTCAGCTCGATTTGTATGCAAGTGGGTATACCTAAGAGTCAGTGACAATACTACTATGTTTACCGAAGGATTGGAAGGTTCACTCATTAGAATACCAATAGCACATGCTGAGGGCAACTATTATTGTTCTGATGATGAACTCGAGTCACTAAGAGATGAATTCAGAATCCCATTTAGATATTGTAATGAAGATGGTGATGTAAATGATGCAGCCAATCCAAATGGGTCCATTGACAATATTGCAGGAATTGTAAATCAGAAAGGAAATGTTCTTGGATTGATGCCTCACCCAGAACGGGCGAGTAGACCAGTTCTAGGGTCTTCAGAGGGATTGGCAATATTAGAGAATTTTGTGAGGGCTACAAAATGCTGACCAAAGAAGAACTAGAACATGCAAAGACTGTCTTGGGCCGAAAGCCAACTGAAACTGAATTGGGCATGTTAGATGTACTCTGGTCTGAACATTGTAGCTACAAGAGTAGCAAACGCTGGTTCTATCTATTCAAAACTGAGGGAGATAAAGTAGCACTTGGAATTGGTGAAGGCGCAGGGCTTGTCGACATAGGAGATGGATATCTCGCTGCCGTTGCAATGGAATCTCACAATCACCCAAGTCAGATTGATCCTTACAATGGTGCAGCAACAGGAGTGGGAGGTATAATCAGAGATGTCATCTCCCAAGGGTGCAAAGCAGTTGGTCTAATGAATTGCCTTCGTTTTGGACACCCATCAAAACCACACAACGCCTACCTCTTGGAGAATGTAGTGCGAGGAATCTCTGAGTATGGGAACTCAGTCGGAATTCCAGTTGTTGGTGGGGAATTAGAATTTGATGATTCATATGATGATAATTGCTTGGTGAATGTTATTTGTGTAGGATGGGTAAAACCAGAAGAGGTTGTTAGAAGTTCAGCAAAAACACCAGGTCACCATCTTGTACTGTTTGGGTCCACCACTGGAAGAGATGGAATCGCAGGAGTAAGCTTCGCATCAGAAACCTTCTCGGATGAGGAGGAAGATAATCGAGGCGCAGTCCAAGTCGGAGACCCTCTTTCAAAGAAAATCGTGATAGATACACTCCAGGAACTTATTGAAGAGAAATTGCTAGAAGGTTTGCAGGACTTCGGCGGTGGAGGTATGACATCCGCTGCTGGTGAATTAGCCAAGGCTGGAGGAACTGGTGTTGAGATAGACCTCGACAAAGTTCCACTTAGAGAAGTGGACATGAAACCATCTGAGATTGTGATTTCCGAATCGCAAGAGAGAATGCTTGCAATTGTTGCTCCTGAGAATCTAGATAGAGTAAAATTATTGCTTGAGAAGAATGGTACACCGTACGGAATTATTGGCAAAGTTACTGATGATGGTCATTATACTGCCAAGTGGTACGGAGAAGAAAAGGCTCGGCTTCCAATTAGTTTGTTAGTTGAGGGATTTCCAGTACCCGAACGAATCGAAGGTAAGATTGCTGCACAACCAGAGTCAATGTCGTGGTTTAAGGAGCCTGAGGATTACAAAAAGAATCTGCTAGAATTGCTTGGTTCAGTCAATCTCTGTGATCGTTCTTGGGTCTATAGTCAATACGATCAACATGTACAATCAAACACAGTTGTTGATCTTGGAGAAAATGGAGGAGTATTAGAATTTCCAAATAATCGGAAACTGGCATTCACAAGTGATTGTAACTCCTTCTGGTGCTTACTTGATCCTCAACAAGGAACGGCCAATTCTGCTTGTGAATCATTGCGCAACTTGGTTTCTATGGGAGCTACTCCAATCTTCATTGCGGATTGTCTTAATTTTGGAAATCCCGAGCGACCGGAATCTTATGGCCAATTCGTAGAGGCAGTGAGAGGTCTTGGTAGATTCTCAAATGATTTTGATATACCAATAGTTGGCGGGAATGTTTCGCTATATAATGAGGCTGAAGTTGATGGTGAAACGAAGAGGATTAATCCAACTCCTCAGATTATGATTGCAGGAATTTTCGAGAAAGGATTTACACCTATTCGCAGAAATCTGCTGTCCCCTTGGGCCAACATATTTCTAGTAGGAGAAACTCTTCCTGAACTCAACGGTAGCGAATACCAACGAATTGCAACTGGACAAGTGAAGGGAGTCCCACCAAGATACAGACCAGAGATTGAGAAACAATCAATGAATGTGATACAAGAAGCACACCAGAAGGGATTGATTCGCTCATGCAATAATGTTGGGAGAGGTGGCATTGGAATAGGATTGATGAAGATGGCGCTTAGAAGTAAATATGGCTTCAAGTTAAATCTTGACTACATTCCAGGAACTGCAAATAGTTTAGCTCAGAGACTCTACTCAGAAACTTCAGGCAGATACTTGGCAGAAGTTACTGAAAGCAATCAGGCAGAATTTTTGAAGATTATTGAAAAACACGGATCATCAGTCTGTGAACTTGGTCTCACTGTCAAAGAACCTGTTGCAGACTTTGGAATATTCTCACTTTCTATGGATGAAGCACGAAAAGTGTTTTCGAATGGTTTGAAACAATATATGGAGTGATTCAAAGATGGCGGATGTGTTAATCATTGCAGGAAGCAAGAGTGACGAAGCGATTGTCAAGAAGACAACGACAGTCCTTGATGAACTCAGAATTAGTTATGATATTGCTTATGCATCTGCACACAGAGACCCTGACAGAGTAAAATTCATTGTCACAAGTAGTGAAGCCAAAGTAATGATTGCAATTGCAGGACTTGCTGCAGCGCTTCCGGGTGTTGTGGCATCACAAACTGATAAACCTGTAATTGGAGTTCCTGTCAAAGTGGCTCTCGATGGCCTTGATGCACTTCTATCAATCATGCAGATGCCGAAGGGGGTTCCCGTAGCCACAGTTGGTATTGATAATGGTCAGAATGCTGCACACCTTGCCGCTCGTATCCTGGGGATTTCAAAGCAAAGCAACAAAGTCCCGAAAACATATGCAGAAGCAGGTGTCGATGAAACCCTCGTTTCAAGAGGTTTGGCGACCTTAGGAAAGTATGTGAGAGAATCTTTCAAGCAGGGAGAGGTTATGCAGGATTATGGCCATTATGCGAATACTGTCAAAATCTCTGACAATCTCTGTTTAGCCATGTCAACTGATGGAGTAGGCAGCAAGGTATTAGTCGCGGAAATGGCTGGAAAGTATGACACCATTGGAATAGATTGTGTTGCAATGAATGTGAATGATCTAATCTGTATAGGTGCAACTCCTGTTGGTTTTGTTGATTATCTTGCTTCAGAAGAACCACTTCCAGTAGAGATCATTGATGGGATTGGTAAAGGTCTCCTCGACGCATGCGTTGAGTCTGAGATACCAATACTGGGTGGAGAAACCGCGATTCTCCCAGATATGATTAGAGGATTGAATGGACCAGGTCTAGACCTTGCAGGTACAGCTGTAGGAATTGCTAAACCAGACGAGCTCTTTGATGGATCAAGTATCCAAACAGGAGATGTAATTCTTGGAGTCGCATCAAATGGCATCCATTCAAATGGATTCACTCTTGCTCGAAAAGTCCTCTTCTCCAAATTCAGCATAAATGACAAACTCGCTTGGAATGTAACTCTTGGTAATGAGCTGCTCCGACCAACGCGAGTCTACGTTAAACACTTCAAGGACCTTAAGGAAGCAGGAATCAATATCAAAGGTCTCGCTCATATCACTGGTTCAGGTTTTCGGAAAATCCTGAGGCTTGGTCAGTTCATATTTTCAATAGAAGAGCTTCCAGAGATTCCGCCAATCTTCGAATTAATTAAAACAACTGGCGATATTGACTGGCAGGAAATGTTTACGACTTTCAACATGGGGATTGGACTGGTAGTTGTTGTTCCTTCATCACAGGCCGATCAAGCATTATCAGCCCTTTTAAAAAGTGATAGAGCTTATCGACTAGGAGTTATCGAGAAGTCAAAGAAAGGAGTAGTTGAAATAAAACAGTATGAGGTTAAGATTGAATGACAAAAGTATTGCTCATCGGAAGTAGCGCTAGAGAGCATGCAATTGCTATGGCACTGACTCACTCAGATGTGGAGATTCATGCACATATGGAGAGGAAAAATCCAGGAATTGCTAAACTATGCAAAGAATTCACAATAGGTTCAACAACTGTAATTAAGCAGTTTCCGAGCCTATTTGGGTTTGATTATGCAATCATCGGACCAGAAGCACCACTAGATGTAGGAATTTCAGACTTCATTACATCTCAGGGAGTACCTTGTATTGCACCAAGCAAAGCAGCAGCTTTGATTGAAACAAGCAAGTCCTTTGCGCGAATAGTGATTGACCAAACCACACCTAAGGCCAATCCAAGTTTCAAAATAGCAAGAAGTGTAGACGACCTTCGCAGATTCGAGAAGAAAATTGGCGTGGAAAACATGGTTGTAAAACCAAACGGTCTCACTGGAGGAAAAGGAGTGAAAATATTTGGCGAGCATCTCAACTCTCGTGACGAATTGGAACGCTACGCAATTGACCTTCTCATCAAGACAGGTGTCGTAGTGTTAGAAGAGAAACTAGAGGGAACTGAGTTTACTCTGCAGGCATTTTCAGATGGAGAACACCTTGAATTTATGCCCTTAGTGAGAGACTACAAACGAGCATATGATGGTGATGCAGGACCGAATACAGGTTCTATGGGATCATTTTCTACACCGGATCATGGGCTACCATATGTCACACCTGAAGATCTAGAGAGTGCAAAAGAAATCATGAATGCAACTCTGATTGGTATTAAGAAGAAAGCAGGTTCAGTGTTCAAAGGAATTCTTTATGGCCAATTCATGAAGACAGACTCTGGAATCAAGGTTATTGAGTTCAATGCTCGATTTGGTGATCCTGAAGCAATGAATGTCTTGTCAGTGCTTTCAACATCAATGGATGAAATATGTCAAGGAATTATTGACGGAAATCTTGGGCAGGTACAATTTGAGAATAAGGCAACAGTATGCGTGTACATTGTCCCTGAAGGATATCCAGGTCCAGATGTAGTGAAGGATAGTCCCTTGGACCTTAGTGTTGCAACCACTGCAGAGTTGTACCATGCGTCAGTGTATGAGAAAGACGGTCAAATTCTGACAACAGGTAGCAGAGCAATTGGAGTTCTTGGCAAAGCTGATACTGTTGCTCAAGCCAGGGAAATAGCTTATTCTAACGCGTCACGTATCAAAGGGAAAGTACGGTTCAGATCAGATATAGCACAATAGAGGGAGGAGCCTAAAGTTACAGCAAGTGAACGAGTTTTGGTCATAGATTATGGAGGGCAATATGCCCATCTGATTTCCAGACGCTGTAGAGAATTGGGTGTATTTGCCTTGATAATTCCTCAAGATACTCCGCTTAATGATAAACTCCTCAGAAATGTCAAAGGAATAATTCTTTCAGGAGGTCCCCGAACCGTCACTGATGATGACATCGGGACTGTATTTTCAGATAATCTAGAAATGATCACTGCGCAAAATATCAAAGTCCTTGGGATATGCTTTGGACACCAGCTACTTGCGGTACATTTTGGAGGTGATCTTGGTCACGAGGGAAATCCAGAATACGGGCAGACAGAAGTTGAAGTTGTTGATTCGTCGGTCCTTGTGAGTGGACTTCAAAAGAAACAACAAGTCTGGATGAGCCACAGCGATGAGGTCAATAAACTTCCTAATGGAATGAAAGCATTGGTCATAAGTGGAGAAGGAAGGATTGCTGCATTCGCGAACTCAGATGATTCAATTTTTGGAGTACAATTTCACCCTGAAGTAACTCATACACCAAATGGACTCACAATTCTTCAAGCATTCCTTCGTAAGATTTGTGATTACGAAGACAATTGGAAACCTGAGAACCAGATTGGAGACATCATCGGGTATGTGAATGATACTGTTGGTGAGTCACGAGTTTTGTTGGGAACTAGCGGAGGTGTTGACTCAACTGTAGTCGCATATTTGATCAGGCAAGCTATTGGCTCGCGTCTTTACTGTGTTTTTGTAGATAATGGGCTTCTTAGAAAAGGAGAAAGAGATGAAGTTGTTGCGGCATTCGATGAGATGGGTTTCGAGCATTTCGTTGCTATTGACGCCGCGGATGAGTTTATTGATGCGCTAGAAGGGATCGAGGACCCTGAAGAAAAAAGGAAAATCATTGCGGACAAATTCATTGAGGTCTTTGAACGGAAAGCAAAGGAACTAGAAAATGAATATGGAAAGTTCGAATTCTTAGGGCAAGGTACAATCTATCCGGATCGAGTTGAAAGTGCAGCAACTGGCAAAGCCACTGCAGTAATCAAAAGCCATCACAACGTAAGACTACCAGATTGGATGAAATTGAAATTGGTAGAACCATTAAGAGATCTATACAAAGACGAAGTAAGACAGGTAGGTTTCAAAATAGATATTCCAAAGCATATGATAACAAGGCAACCCTTCCCGGGACCATCATTAGCAATCAGAATCAGTGGTCCAGTAACTCATGACCAGTTAGCCATACTCCGTCACGCAGATTCAATTTTGCAGGAAGTTATCGAAAACGAATCTTTCTACCCAGAAATTTGGCAATCCTTCTGTGTTCTACTGCCAGTGAGAACTGTCGGAGTTATGGGAGATGAAAGAACATATGATCAGGCAGTAGTCATTAGGATGGTCGAGAGTTTAGACGCAATGACAGCATCAGTCAGTACTCCCCCATGGGAAGTGCTACTCCAAGCTGCTTCCAGAATAGCTAATGAAGTGAAGGGTATCAATCGAGTGGTTTACGATTTAACTTCCAAGCCACCGGGTACGATTGAATGGTACTGATAACTATCAATACTTGGTACTATTTGGATTTCACAAACTATACGGAAGGAATATGTAGACCTGTAAAGAAGCATTAAAGGATGAGAGGTAAACTAGTTTATCCGTATTCCGACACACTTCTCGATTACGAGTTCAGTCAAGAACATCCACTAAAACCTGAAAGATTGAAATTGACATATCTTCTCTCTGAGCAACTTGGACTCTTAGACAAGGCGGATGTAATTGAACCGACACCTGCAACCAGAACAGACCTCGAGCTTTTTCATTCAGTAGAATTCATTGATTCTGTTCAGAAATGCGGAGAGGAGTTATCTTCAGATTATCAACATGGAATAGGAACACCTGACAATCCTGTTTTTCCAAAGATATACGAAACCGGAGCAAAATACGTTGGCGCGACATTAGATGCAATGAAGCGCATTATTGATGGAGCATCTAACGCATTCTGTATTTCTGGAGGGTTGCATCATGCACATCGAAGTGCAGCTTCAGGTTTCTGTATTTTCAATGACGTGGCAATTGCAATCAATCACCTTCAGAAGAAGAAAGACTGTAAGATCCTTTACCTTGATATCGACGCTCATCACGGAGACGGAGTTCAGAATGCATTCTACAGGTCCAAGGATGTCATGACCATCTCAATCCATCAGACTGGAAAAACACTCTTTCCTGGAACAGGTTTTGTTTATGAAACAGGGGGAGCAGAGGGCACTGGATATGCAGTGAATATACCAGTTATCCCTGGTGCCGGAAGTCTTGAGTTGATTAAGGTGCATGACGAGATTGTGACACCTCTCATTGAATCATTCAAGCCAGATTTACTTGTTACACAGCTTGGTGTTGATGGTCACTACATGGACCCACTTGCTCATCTTGCATATACATCACATGGATATGAAACAGTCCTTAATAGTCTAAGAAACCTCTCTTCTGACTTGTGCAAAATTGGATGGCTTGCTGTTGGTGGAGGTGGTTACCATCCAGTCAATGTTGCAAGGTTATGGACTATATTTCTAGCAGTCATCTTGGATGAGAAAATCCCTGAAAAGATTCCGGAAGAATTTAAGACATCGTGCGAGTCTATGGGTTTCTCAGAATGTCCAGAAAAGATGCGTGATGAAGATGATATTGTGCAGTTGTACTTTTCACCAGAGGAAGTTTCTCTTGATCTCGATAGAACGATTAGAAGAGTGAAAGAGCTAATTTTCCCCTACCATGGTCTCTAATCATTATCAGTAATTTGAATGTCGATCCATTTTCGAATCATCTTCACGACAAGATCAGAAGCGGTTGCCATAATGATTGTGTCTGCATCTTCTGACAGTATTGATGACGGATCAATACCAGAACGAGCAACACGCAAAAGGGATGGATAGCATAACAATCCCAACCCTTCAACAATATCTGATGAATCCTCACCCTCAATCGTAATCTCTGAACCCAGTAGATCGGGAGGAGAAATTTTTGAGTCGCTGTCAAGAGATGTAAGAAGAATATCGAGCTTGCCAAGAATTACTACATTTGATTCTATACATTCATCAAACACTTCTGGCATACCCTTGTGAAATACAATCGATACCTCTTCATCAGTATCTGTGGTTTTAAAACAAATGCCAATATCCTTGAACGAGTCATCTGTTGCGGTCATGTAATTCTCAAATTCGCGCTCGGAGATTTCAGTCAATATCTGTGCACGATCAACACCGACATTCAACGCTGCACGACATCCATCAACAACTGGACCCAAGTACTCCATTAACATGAAACGGTCCTTTTCAATATCTTGAGCGATTTGACGTAATCGCTTCTCTAAGGTGATGTATTTCTCATCTTTATCGTCAATCAAGGTTCTCACTCAGAAAGAACTTGAGTTTCCATATAGAGGTAGTGTTGAAACCAACTTAACCCATCCTACATTAACTGAAAAGGAATTATCCACTTGAATATTCAACAACGAGGTGTTAGGATGACTACCGATATTCACACACATCTAGGAACAAGCCCTAATGAAGTCATGAATGTCAACAAGGATAACCTTACTGAACAGGTAGACATGCTGATTTCAAGGATGGATATGTTTGCTATCGACCAGGCAGTTCTTACACCCGATGAACCACTAATCAAGACGGACCTATATCTGAAAGCTGCTATGATTTACCCAGATAGATTGTACTGTGCTTGCTCTATTACACCTCGTCCTATTGATACTGCCAAAGCAAAACTTTCTGAGTACATTGACAAGGGATGTTGTGCACTCGTTCTAAGCGGTGATTCGTATCATCCTAGTGACCCTGCAGCTCGTGTACTTGTTCATAATGCAGTTAGACAAGATCTACCAATTTTCTTTCGGAACGAAAATGTAACAAGTGAAACAGTTATATTCTTAGATTCAATTTCAACTGTGTATCAAGAGGGTAAGTTTGTCGTTCTAAGTATGGGAGGGTTATTTGGATTTCCCCATTTGATTCCCTTAATTAAGCGACAAAACATGTGGTTAGAACTTTCATCCACATTCATCAAATTAGTGGAATCACCACTTAGAGTATATCTAGATGCACTAATTCAAGATATAGGGGTTTCAAAACTAGTATTCGGTTCCGGATATCACAGTCAATATGTGGATATGTTAGGAGCTCTAAATCTTATTGATCTAAATATTGAAACTCGTAGGCTTGTAATGGAAGAGAATGCATGGCGAATCTTAGGTTTAAAGTTCTGACTTTGCTATAGAATGGTATTAGCCCATCAGTACTGTTTCGTGAACAAGCCGCTCGATATCTTCCGGGCAAGGTAGACCAATCATCTGAGATTTTCCCACCTGAATCATTGGAAGTGCAACTAAGTTCAAAGCTTCAATCAATGCAGGTTGATCATCAACTGAGGTTTCTACAACTTCAATAGGACTCCCAAGATACGCAATTCTACCAGCTGCATTCCTTGCAATTTCCAATGCTTCTTCACAAAATGAACAATATTCACTAGTGAACACATCGATACGCAGACTTTTAGACTCCTCAGAAACAGATCCAAGGTCTCTTAATACTCTGCGTTTGGAATTTATCCTTCGTTGCATTATTTAGTCTCCTCTGGAACTGCGTCAAGATTTCATTCAGCGAAAGTAGGGGGTTTTAGGCGGACGTGTTCTGAAACGGAGTCAATAAATCTGAGAGGAATTGCCTCCCAAGAATTTATTTTTGTTTCCAAATCTCCGCTTCGATCAACAATGACCAGTGGACCTTCACTATCATCGTACCAAATCTTTTTCACTCGTCCCAATGGAAAACCTCTGAAGTCACAAACAATCTTCCCTTTCAGTAGCCATTTCATCTCATCTGATTCCATAGTCCTCAACACTATTGGACAGGTGCAAATGAACAAGAGCGTGTGTACAACCGTGGCAATCCTAGCGTAACACTAAGTCGGGATGAAAAATCAAACCACTTCTAGATTATTAGTTGTGCAACAATCGTAATTCCTAGAAGCCAGTTCAATAAAATCGGGAAAATCAACCAAGTTAGATAGTTACCAAACGGTGCTGTAAATCTATTCACTTGAGAAGGTATGAATTTGAAAAACCCACCATCAACCGAGGTCCATCGCCACATACCATATTTCGCGCTTAGCAGTGGTTCTATGGCGATAACATCAAGAGATGCCAATAAAATACCAGACATAAGAAGAGCTTGCAAACCAACTAAACCAATTGCCAGTGAAAATAATAGTGCTCCTTGAATTAGAACCACCCACATGAGCGGGATCCAAATTGGTACACGTCCAACAAAAGCCCCGTTAATGTTGGTATAGTGGTAGTAACCCCTTCCTGAAATATAATGTTCACCTACAGAAGCAACAATCAGGATAGCTACTGTCTGTATAATTGAATGAAATCCATATAGAGTCCATAGTGGTGTGAGTGTTATGACACCCAGAAATACAAATAGAAAAGTAAGAGAAGCTCCAATATACCGCGACATTAGTATTACCTCTTGAGAATGCTAAATGAAGTTTTTCGGCGAACAACATCCTTAGTAGATTTTAGCATTTGACGTGCTCGTGCTGTTCTTCGTTTGAATCCGATAACAAAGCGTCTACCTTCACGTTTGGTGGTAATCTCCTGAGTTGAAAGAGTTTCTTGTACATCGAGTAAGATATCAACAATCCTTCCAACAGTTCTTCGATCAATATTTAGTTTAGTGGAGAGATCTCCTATAGACATTGATACTCCAGACTTGAGCTCTTCTATGACCTTGCTCATAGCGATGAATAACTTTGGTGAATTGGAAAGATTGCTTGGTACTGACATTCTAATCAAATAGGAATCAATCACATGTCTATATATACATTATTATGTACACATTATTATGTACGCATAATTATGTATATCAAAATCTTTGTTAGATTAAGAATGTCTAGTGAATAGATTCTTCCTCGTCATATCCCCATTCAACAATTGTATCAGTGTCAGATGGTAGAAATGTACCTGGGACCAAATATCCTGCAATTCCCATGAATATACCTAAAATATTCATTGAACCACCAATAACTATCCATAAACGAGAGTCACTAATTTGGTTTAACCCAAAGTCAATACTGCCAGCGCCATCTATTCTATCAAAGAAGACGGTATAGTTCCCAATAGGAAGATCGATGATTTCACTATATTCGTAAATGAGCGTATCAGGACCTACTAATTCATGTTCAGGACCTATGGTCATATTGAGAAATGTTGTTTCCAATGTAACGTTATCGATAATCACCAGATCTAAGAACACGTACGTTGCATTAGAGGGCCGCAAAGACACAGATATCTCGACCTGCGGATAATATCCGGATACATCATAGATTTCCCATGGTTTCTGTACATTTTCAGCAATATTATAGTTAATGTAATGATATGGAGACATTACTACAATCATTCCACCAAGGAGAATGATTGCGACGCCGCCAAAATAAAGGAACGATTTTTTGCTAAACCAGATACTTCCCATTTTGATAGACCCAAGCTTACCTGAATTTAACTGGTTATAGGTCTAACTAACCATGTAATGGTACTGTAATTCAAAAATTCGGTGGTTTATATAGATTAGAGCCGGTACGATACATTGTATCTCAAGTATGAGGCTTGAAGATTCTGGGGGCATTATGCATGGGGTCAGTTAGAAATAAGATGAAACTATCACATCTCATTCCGAAAAATCACTTTTGCTCTTTCTTATTATTTCGCCAGGAACCACTGATTAATTGGACATACACCAAAGCGGTTCTCTTCACAGCTTACGATATTTACAGATCTACTGACTTCTGGTTGGATGAAACAATCAACTCTGGAAGTACGCTTAAAGAAGGACTTGTTGAATTAGGATTTCCAAGGGGCAATACCCTTGTAGCAGATACTGGTGTATTTGAGATGGAGGCAAAGAAAGCCGGGATAGCTAGGAACCTTGGAATAGAAGTTGACATCGAACTGACGAACAAACAAATTTTCGAGGCTTACGAACTCTCAGGAGCTGACTATTTTGTTGCTCCAGATGAAATCATTTTACCACAGGATAGCCAAACTGAAATAATAATAAAAATTGGTAAGATCAAAGACAATCTTCTTGAACTTCTTGAAGTAGTCCCAGCTTCCAAAGTTATTGCTGTAATTCAAGGTCATTCTGAAGAAGTAATCAGTGATATCTACGATTTCCATAGAGAACAAGGGATATCATGTTTTGCCATGGGAGGAGTAATTCCACTCTATTTTCATAGTAAAGATCTACTTGATAGTGTGCTCAAGTATGTTAGAGATCTCACAAAGAAACACTGGCTCCATATTTTTGGTCTTCCTAGAGTGAGCTTGTTACAGTATTATCTACATGATATTGGAATTGATAGTGTGGATACTTCGTCTCTTCTATACATAACAGCAAGACGCAGGTACCTCATTGGTTCCAAAGGAGTGCAGGTCAGAGAAGCGGTTTTCAAAGATTGTGGCTGTGAAGGTTGTAAGAATCTTGACCCGAAGAAGTCAACAAGGAGTTCTGACTTCTTTGTGAATCTCTACCTACATAACATTCTTGCAGCTGTCAAACTCGGTGATAATTTTGCTTCGCACCCTCCCGGGCAATCTAGAATTGATACGAAGATAGAGAATTCTCAAGATCCAGAAACAGCTCAGCAAAAACAGAAGCCCAAGAGTTCAGATATTGTACAAACAAACAATATCTCCATAAAATGGATGACTGCAGAAGAATCACTTGCAATTACCATGAGAGACGGAGAAAAGGAAACTCCCCCAGATTCACAGAACTAACTATTAGTGTTTCATTCAACTCGTTCAGTCTAGTGTCTTTGTCTTGTTATATATATCTAGACTTAGTTAGGCTGTCTTTAACCACAGCCTTTATATCATAGTCAAAAACTTCGAGTGTTTATACTCTGGAGTCAAGGTGTATCATTGTGTGGCTTGAGATATTTCTAATTCCGTTCATCCTTGTTATAATCCTGTTCGTTATCTTTTGGATAGTCCATGAAGGTACTAAATGGCAGAAACACCGATACCTTGGTCGCTTTGCAAGAATCATTCAGACATCACCGCGTCGAGGTTTTCTAATATTCCTCACGCTCACCACAATGACCTTTCCAATGGCAGCGCTTGTAATGACAGGTTTATGGTGGGACAAGCTTGAGGCTGGTGTAATACCGGAGAAAACTGATGTCGTTAACGTTATGCTTCTTATGTTCCTCGTATTAGCATTCACAATTGCGATTCTATGGGGTAGCTTCAGAACTTGGCGCCATTCAGCCAGAGCAGAAGCTGAAGAAGCAATCAGAATGACAGAGTAATAATCAAATTTGAAAATGGTGGATAGCCCTTATTTGGACTATCCAACCGCTTCTTATTTTAATGATAGAGGTTTCAAACTTGACTCACATCAAAATAGATGAAGGGCTCTTTCTTGTAATAGGTGGTTCATTTCCAAGATGCAATACTTTGGTTGCAATCGATGAGGAGGTTGTTGTTATTGATCCTGGATGTAATGTTGAAGACCTTCGTGCTTTACTACAACAAAATGACCTAACGCTCAGAAACATCGATACAGTCATTCTAAGTCACATACACCCAGATCACATTACACACACTATGCGGTTGAACCGACTCTCTAATTGTAGAATCGCGGCGAATGAGGTTACAGCTCCTCTCTTCGATGACAAGGAGAAAATGAAAGAATTTCTAGGATTTCGAAAAGGACATCCAGTTCGAAAACTATGGGAACAATTGGTCAACTCGAAGATGTATGGAGCACTAGATGAAGGTCATGTCGACGAAGTCTTGCGTGATGGGGATAAATTTGACCTTGGAAATATAACGCTACAGATGCTCTACACACCGGGGCATCTTCCAGATCATATGTGTATTGAGATTCTTGAATCAAACATTGTCTATGGTTCGGACATTGACCTGACAGAATTCGGTCCATATTATGGTCATCCAAACTCATCGATTTCAGATTTTAAAGAATCAATCCACAAATTACAACACAATAACTACAAAGCTCTCATCAGTGGACATTTGAAAGAACCCATTATTGAAGATTACAAGACAGCCTTATCAGCGTATCAGAGGCAGTTTGACATTCGTGAGGATATGGTACTTGCTGCCATCATGGGAGGGGCAATTTCAATTCCAGAAATTACCATGAATCCCATTATCTACCCATCATTGGCGAATCCAGTATTCCTTCAATTTGAATCGTGGATGATTGAGCATCATGTAGAGTCTCTTCTTACTAATGGCCTATTAGAGAAGGATAATTCCGGTAAGATTCGCTGCCCATAAGAGAATTTGCAGCATGGCGATAGGAAGAATAATCCCAATTAAAACTTCAACAGAATCACGTGATGATTTGATTCCAGGAAAGAAGTAACCAGTGTTTTCTTTGTAGATATTCCATTGCTGAGAATATTCCTTCTTCAAGTACCTCTCTTCGATCTTTGCAATCAATGTGTAACTCGTCAACATAACTAACCAGATAATCTGAGTTTCAGTGGCAGTAAACCAACTCATACCAGAAGTCTGTAGAATCCAAACACTTTGTAGAGTCATAACTCCTGTAAGTATGATGAAAGCAAGATATTGAGGATGCCTAACATATCTATACGGACCACCTGTTACTAGGTCACTTACTTTGTATCTATTAAGATTGACAATAGCCCACACGAGAAATACAAGAGTGATAATTACACATATAGTAATAACAATAACGGCGGGGTGAGCTAGATTGGGTAATGGTATGGGGTACATGGGACCACCAATTAGAATGAAGTATATGTGGAAAAAGAAGGGCATTATCATTATACCCATCCACCAAGTTGCATTGGGAAGTGTAGTCAAAAAGGGGAAACTGTAACTGGTAGCACTTGTAATCCAAAGTACAAAACGCTCTCGCCTATTTTCTTTCTTTGATGTAGTTTCTTCATTCATGCTCCTAACTACTCATCTTATCTCAAAATGTAATAAATGGTTTAGTTTCTCAGTATTTTGTCGTATAACTATTGTTAATAAGAATAGTTTCAAAATTAACGGGAGGGTTATGACAAGCACAAAAGAAACCAAACAGAGCAATCGTTTAGCCAATGAGAAGAGTCCCTATCTATTGCAACATGCAGAGAACCCGGTTGATTGGTATCCCTGGAATGATGAAGCCTTCGAGAAAGCAAAGAAAGAGAACAAACCAATCTTCCTTTCGATCGGGTATAGCACGTGTCATTGGTGCCATGTTATGGCCCACGAGAGTTTTGAGGATGAAGAAGTTGCATCACTAATGAACGATGCTTTTGTGAACATCAAAGTAGATAGAGAGGAACGCCCTGATATTGACGGAGTGTATATGCAGGTAGCTCAGATGATGACACAACGAGGTGGTTGGCCTCTTACTATTATCATGACGCCGGACAAGAAACCATTCTTTGCTGGAACGTACATTCCGAAGGAATCAAGGTATAATATTTCGGGAATGATGGATCTGATTCCCCAAATCAAGAAAATCTGGGAAACTGATAGAAGTAATATCGAAGAGGTTATCCAGAAAATCGAACCAGCTCTAGCAAATTTGTTTGTCAATGTTTCAGGAGCAAATCTAACAGAAGATGCATTGCAGTCAGCATTCAACCAGCTCTCTCAGAGATTTGATGAAAAACTGGGCGGATTTGGAAGTGCACCGAAATTTCCTGCGCCGCATAATCTCATGCTACTACTTAGGATTTGGAAGAGGAATGATGACCCATGGGCATTACGTATGGTTGAAACAACACTAGAAGAAATGAGGAAAGGGGGATTGTTCGACCAAGTTGGTTACGGATTCCATAGATACTCAACTGATGCACATTGGCTCTTACCACATTTCGAAAAGATGCTCTACGACCAGGCTAGCCTAATGATGGCCTACACTGAAGCATATCAGTTAACCAAAAAGTCCCTGTATTCAGATGTAGTGAAAGAGATATTCACATACCTTACTCGCGACTTAATGAGTCCTGAGGGAACCTTCTATTCTGCAGAAGATGCCGATAGTGAAGGCGTTGAAGGTAAATTCTATGTTTGGTCTTATGAAGAAATCGAGAATATCCTGACAGAAAAAGAAACAGAAGTAATCACAAGAATCTATAATATTGAACCTAAAGGGAATTTTCTAGAAGAAGCTACACAAGAAGAAACAGGTCTCAATATACCTCATATCACATCCAGTGCAAAAGATATTGCAAACGAGTTCAGTCTAGATGTTAACGAGTTCTTAGAGATAGTTGAATCGGCCAGGATGAAGCTATTCACAGAGAGAGAAAAGAGAGTACGACCACATAGAGATGAAAAAATACTCACAGATTGGAATGGTTTCATGATTGCAGCGTTAGCAAAAGCAGGATCAGCATTGAATGATGTAGATCTAGTCAATGCAGCAGAGCAAGCCATGAAGTTTCTACTTGAGAATCTGATGAACGAGAAAGGAGAACTATATCATAGATACAGCGATGGAGAGGTAGCTCATCGGGCATTCCTTGATGACTATGCATACATCATCTATGGATTATTGGAGTTGTATGAAGCAACATTTGAACCGAGATATCTTGAGCGTGCAAAACAACTTACTGACGATATGCTCCTCCACTTTTTAGATGTGGATAATGGAGGTTTCTTCTTCACAGCAGACTATTCTGAAGAATTACTTGTAAGAAGAAAGGACTCATACGATGGAGCGATGCCTTCAGGAAACTCAATTGCTATGTTGAATCTCATACGACTCGCTAGATTTCTAGGTGATAATAAATACGAAGATCATGCAACTGCGATTGGAAAAGCATTCTCAAGTGACATCAATCGATCACACTCTGCGTTTTCTATGATGCTTGTTGGACTTGACTTTGCATTAGGACCCTCATTTGAGATTGTGATTGCAGGAAAGCCTGAAAATGATGATACTCGTGAAATGTTAGACCAAATCAGGAAGAACTTCATTCCTCGAAAGATAGTACTCCTAAGAGGAACTGAAAAGCAGTCCCGAGCCATCACTGAGCTTGCCCCATTTACTAAGTATCATGAACCATTACATGGAAAGGCAACAGCGCATATCTGTGTTGATCACAACTGCAAACTACCTACAACCGACTTGGTCAATATGATGAAACTCATCGGTGAGGAATTTCACTGAGATGGTTTCTTGCTGGACCACCAAATGAAGAGGATAACCACTACGATAGCACCACCAATTCCGAATGCTAGAAGTGGACCATTCTGAGATAAGAAATCATTAGGCCAGATTGTAGTGAGTGCATTACCAGCGTCAAGCCATGAGTCAGCAATTCCCAATAAAGCTGCAGAGATGTCATCCAAGTCTTCTTCGTACGGGGCAAATGCGACATCTATATCGCCGGACGCATTGAAGGAATCTGCTATAGCCTTGAAAGTTGTGGCAACAAAACCTGTCGCTTTGCTGATATTCAGCGGATTGATGAGAGTTGAATTATCTACTAGAACCTCGAAATGAGGCAATGCTTGTTCTCCAGCCTCAACAAAGTCAGTTAGGTTTGTATCAGACATAATTGCAGGCAAAGCTTCGAGAGACGTCCTATACGAGAGGTACTGTAGTGTGACCTGTACCTCTAACCCTAGACCAATGAACAGAATTAAGGATGCCTTGAAGTTCACTTCATTTGCAATGCCATCAAAGACAGAAAGGTAGGACTTGAGACCCTCAACAGTCATGTCGGTGCTCATTGTTCGGAATGCGTTTTCACCAAAATTACCAACATAGGCATTTGCGCTTGAAGGCGAATATATAGCTCCAACACCGAGTAATTTGTCGCGAATCAGTGGTCCAAGACTATCATCAACAATAACGGGAGTATCGGTATTAGGAATGAATGTGTTTGAAATGTAAAAGCGATTCGACCATGCGTTGGTTAGTGCCGAATAGGTAATGATTGAGTAATTTCCCCGACCGTCTTCTGGGTAACCAAAGTCATCACCAAATGAACCTACACCAGGATCAATGTAAGTTGCAGTATGTTCTGTGTCATTGTATCCTACAAGTAAAATAGCATGTCCACCACCTGACAGACCTTCTTCTCTGAGAATGTCATAATCAGCTGCAGGGAGCCAAGATGGATCTACACTGATAAGTAATGGATAACCCAAATCAATGGTTTCTCGCATAAGATCAAAAGCCTCTGCTTCTCCGTCATTTACTCCAATAGTGAGACCTTCATTTTCCCACACCTGGACGTTCTGTTCCAAGTTAGGAATGCTGGCATCAACATAGAGAGTATAGTCAATTCCGTAGAGACCTGCAAGGTAGTGTGTAGGTTCTGCTTGTGTATAGAGAGATCCTGGGAGCATTAGCATTGTATCGTTGATATGGAAGTACGCAAATGAGAACCCAATTGATGAAGCTGCAAATACATCATAGAGACTGACATCAGCCCCGGCATATTGCATTGCCATTGCAGTTGCAGCCCATGCACAAAATCCGTTAATTTCTTGCCAAACATACGAAACTGGGGGCAAGATTGCTTCTGCAGATGTTATGTACGAAGATTCAGGATTTATATAATTAGAATTGGACTGCACTATAGCAGGGGTAAGTAGAAGAAAAGTCATGAGCAAAATCATGATAGGTAGTTTTTTCAATTGTCAGCGCTCCAAACGCAATCACTGCTGGAGCAATCATAAGCTTGTCGATAGAGCAAAGAGTGTTTCAATAATTTAGTATTCCAAGCTAACAAGAAATGGCATTGTTTGACGGGACAACAATTATTGCCTGATATGTATCCAATAATCATAGTTGAAGGTGTATTGAAGTTTGAAACGAAGCAATGCAATATATGCAATAGTTATGATTGGCTTAATCGTAACTGCACTTGCTGCTGCGGTCACTTTTAGTTCTCAGCGACCAGCACCAGTCGTGATAGATGAGAATGCTACTTTCACTGGAAACATCGAAATTGAAGGAACATTCCGATTTCATTCAATACGAATTTATGAAAATGTGACTAGAATACATTTCGTTCTAAATTGTCCGGGGGTTGATTTCGACCTTTATGGACGATGGGGAGAATTACCATCATCTGATGTGTATGATATCATAGGATATGCGTCTGGTGGAGAAGATTTCAATTATGACTACCCTGAACCCGGGATCTGGCATCTGATGGTCCACTCATACTCTGGCATTGGTCACTATGATCTTATCATAGAATTCGAATATGAATAGTTTAGTTCATCAAAGACAACCTTTATGCAATATTCACAGAATCAGAGGAATAGTTTTAGGAGTGATATTTGTTGAATTACCACCTCGTCTTGACAAAGAGATGTAATCTCAATTGTAATTATTGTCACGGTGGGGAAGAAACTGGTCCAGATACAGAGATACAGTATAGTCTAGATGATCTTGATGATTTTCTTAACAAGGATGATGAAATTCAACTGATGCTTTATGGGGGTGAGCCAACTCTGAGAATCCCCCTCATTGTTGAATTAATGGATAGGTTTCCACAAGCACGATTCATGCTTCAAACTAATGCTTTACTCCTCGATAAAATCCCCGAAGAGTACGCAAAGCGATTTCATTCGATCCTAATTTCAATAGATGGTCCAGAAATGGTTACAGATGGTTATAGGTCAAAGGGAGTATATCAGAAAGTTCTAGAAAATACTCAATGGTTAGAAAGTATTGGATTCCAAGGTGACACCGTTGCGCGCATGGCAGTTAGTCAAGAGTCAGATATCTATCGAGATGTAACCCACCTACTCAATCTTAGAAACCCTACTTTCAAACACGTCCACTGGCAATTGAATGTCATCTGGGATGGGGAAGGTAACTGGCATGATTTTGATAAATGGGTTGAGGAATCTTATAATCCGGGAATCAATCAGCTTGTTGAAGAATGGGTAGATAAAATGGAGCAGGGAGTTGTTGAGGGGATAGTCCCTTTCATTCCATTAGTATTTACAATGCTCACAGGAGAAGCATCTACCATGAGATGTGGTTCGGGGATTGATACATTTGCAATTCATGTCAATGGTAGTATCGGTGTGTGCCCAATTTCACCAAATTGGGAATTTTCGATTGTAGGAGATATTTTAACCTCGGACCCAAAGAAATTGCGAAATATCATGAGTGTAGAAGAACCTTGTCCATCCTGTGAAGAATATGGAGTATGTGGAGGTAGATGTCTGTTTACAAATAAACAACGACTCTGGGGCGATGTAGGTTACAAGAAGGTCTGCGATACTGTAAAGCATCTCACTAGCGCACTTCGAAAACAAATTCCTAGAATTGATAGATTCATTGAAGATGGACTAGTATCCCTTGATGACTTCAAGTACCCTGAATACAATAATGGATGCGAAATTATTCCCTAGTCTTCGGGTTCCATTTCAGACTCGACGAGGCTCTTCTGCATTACAACTATTTCTTCACCAAAACGATCTAGACGACCTGTTTCTTCATAACCCATTTTAGTATAAAATTCGATTTGTTCTTCAACTGCTCCGTAAATCTCCACCTCAATAGCTGATACGTTCAGATGTGTCATCAAGTTCTCTGCGTAGTCAATGAGCATTGAACCGATTCGTCTACCTCGAAAGCTCTGTCTAACTGCAACTCTAGATACTACTCCCACACTGCCAACCAATCGAATTCTCATCGTTGAAACAACAGTATCCCCAACGAGACCGATATATTGGTCACCCATTTGAATATGCCGAGCGATTTTCCCCAATCCTTCATCAAGTGCAGCGGGCATTCTCGATAATTGTTTCCTCAAAGGTTCATAAGCTTCAACGATTATTTCTTTGATAATATCCACTTCTGATAGGGTTGCCCGACGAATAGTAACTTCAGCATAATTGTAGATTGGAGATTCCTCCTAGTGTCAGCACATTATTCTTATGACGTAGTTCGACATAAATGCATTGGAGAGGGAATGATTTTTGAGATTAATGCGATATGTTCCCAAACGAATATTGCTATTTAGGAGTTTTAACTTAAGGTGCTTTCTGTTAGACTATTAACCCAAATGGATAGAGATTGGGTGATAAAGGTCCTCCTTGAAAATTGGGCTTCGACAATCATTGTGACCAGAGGGAGTAGTTATGAAGCTGAGAACCTCCTTGGATTTGTAGCAGAGATAGATGGAAAGCGATTTGGTCTTCTGACGTACAATGTTAAAAATGAAGAACTTGAAATTGTAACGATGAATGCGATTGAGGAGAGAAAAGGCATTGGAACAGCTCTCCTTGATGAAATTGAGAGTCTTGCAAAACAGAAAAACTGTAAACGCCTTTGGCTTATCACAACAAATGATAATCTCGATGCTCTACGATTCTATCAAAAAAGAGGATTTGAGATAAGAGCAGTTCATCGACATTCAATCGAAGAATCAAGAAAGATTAAACCACAAATACCATTGATTGGAAATTACGGAATCCCAATTAGAGATGAAATTGAGATGGAAAAAAAGCTTTGAATTTAGATAACGTAGGTTTAAAACTGTCACGACCTAAACAGTGGAAGGAGACCACCTTATGACAGATGAAGACAAGGATAATGAGGAAATCGTAGAATCCCAGATTAGCAAGCGTGATAAAAGAGAGCTGGAAAGGGGAGCTTGTGTTAACTGTGCGATTGCATCATTCATTATTACATTTCTAATGGTTATCGCTTTAGTGTTGTAACCTGGTTGAAGAATAAATGACATTTCTAATAGACCCAGCAATTTTGATTATCTTTTCGTTGGTCACATTTCAAGAATTAAAATGAAAAAGATGAAGAGGAGGGTTCCTAAAAACCCTCATCATTTCTACTCTATTTATTGATCGTCATCATCATCGCCGAGGCGCTTAGGAGCACCTAATCGACCAGTGCTCTCAAACCTACCATCGTCGCGATCAGGTTCAGGAGCAGCAGAGTATCTCTCAGTAGGTCGAGATTCTTCTTCCTCTGTGAGCTCTTCAGCAATATCAGAATCCACCTCGTCGGGATCGAGTTGTTCGCCTTCATCTCGGGCTCTTTCTATAACCCGTCCAGCACGTTCAACACGTAGATAGTAAATTGCAGTAAAGATTGCAATTAGTGGAAATGCTATCATTTTTGATACATCTCTAAAGAGGAATAAGAATCTGGGATCTGTGAAGATACCTCCGGCATGGAACCATGACCAGATCAGAGTTGTATTGTTAGATGCAACTGCAATGATAGAATCAACAAAGAAGAAACCACTTGCTAAGAAGAATGTCAATAGGGGGGCAAAATCACCAGTTCGCGCACGTGATTCTTCAACTGCTTCGGATATTGTACTCCCAATACCACTCATCGCATATATCAAGAAGAATACTGACATCGCGATGTCTGCTGGTTCCAGTCCAAAAATGTCACTTCTTCGCATTACATTGATTAAGAAATATCCAGCATAGATTGCAATAAAGAGTGTAAGAACGGCAATGTTCAATGCTGCGCCTCTTCCAGAGTAACGAAGGAATGCTAGCAGCATTATGACAGCAAATATTCCCATCATCACATAAGCTATGATAAGGAAGTTGAACTGATTAGCGATATTTTGTGATGCCATTGAAAAGATACCATCAACCATCGTTCCTATTCCAAAGATATCATTGGGAATCATGTACAACGCGATAATTGCTTCAGCTGCAATAATTCCAATGCCTATGATTAGAAGAATGAAGCTTCCAATGCCAAGGAGGAATCCTCCCTTTTTCGGCTCAGCTAGGGTTGCAACTCGTAGACCAGTTCGAGTTGAGAGATATGCCTGAAATGAAATCCAACCTAACCAGCAGATTACTGCAAAGAAAAGTAGCGCAATTGGTCCTGCAATAATAGATAGGAATACAGAGAGTGCAAAAGAAATTGCCATCCAGCTGATTCCTTTCAACTCGGTGGTTCTTCCTCTGCTACGTCTTGTTATCCAAAGCTTATCGGCTCTTACTCCCATAAAGAGCGCACCTAGTGCAAAATAGATTGTACCAGCAGATCCAACATACACAAAGAAATTGACCAACAATACTTCGACATCAGTTCCTGCAGTCAGAGTCATCAAACCCGAAACAAATAGACCAAGAAATGTGGTGGCTACAAATATAATGGAATACGCCAAGTACCTTCTAGTCTTAAGGAACACGCGCAAACCTTCAACAATTCCAGATAATAACGGGATATTCAATTCAACAGCCTCCCTAGATGCTTCTCGTTAGTACTTGGAACTTTTTAAGCCTTCTCGGAACAGAATTTCCGTTTCTCCAGTGAAAGATAAGAAGGTTAATAGTCAATGACAGCGAGCTAATTACGGGGATTAGTACCTATGGTAGTGCGTGTATTAATGGTCGATGACGATTCTGTTCATCTAGAGCTCAGTGAACGATTTCTTACTCGTCAAAGTTCAGATTACAAAATAATTGCAGTTGAAACCGGCGAAGAAGCTATGAATCTCCTCAAGGACGAGAATTTTGATGCTGCGGTTTGTGATATTGATCTTGCAACGGATTCCATGAGTGGTCTTGATATTCTAGAGCAAATTAGGAGTTCAGGGGAAGACGTACCTGTTATCATCTTCACTGGAAAGAGCAGAGAGGAATTTGCTATTCAAGCACTGAATCTTGGTGCAGACTATTACATTCGAAAGAGCTCGACTAATATCGAAGCACTATATGCAGAACTATCATATTACATACTGACTGCGGTGGAGAAACGTAAGACAAAGAAAGCACTCCAAGATTCGGAATTGAAACTTAGAGTCAGTGAAGCACGTCTAGAAGAGGCTCAACGCATTGCACATTCAGGTAGCTGGGTTTGGGAAATTGAAGAGAATAGAATAAGCTGGTCTGATGAGATATATCGAATCTTTGGTTTGGCACCACAGGAATTCTCAGCAACCTATGAAGCATTCTTAGAATCAGTTCATTCCGATGATAGAGAACTTGTGAAATCCTCAGTTGATGCAGCCATTCACAAAAAAATACCTTACTGTATTGATCATAGAATTATCCTACCAGATGGAAGCATCCGTTATGTTCACGAAGAAGGTGAAGTCACCTATAATGAAAAAGGAAAACCTGTTCAAATGATGGGAACCGTTCATGATATCACAGAACGAATTGAGGTTGAAACCCAGTTACGTGATGAGCGAGATAAAGCCCAGAAATATCTCGATTTAGCTGAGACAGTAATCATTGCACTTGATACATCCTTCAATATTACAATGATTAATCGAAAGGGTTGTGACATGTTAGGTTACGAGGAACATGATGTGATTGGAAAGAACTGGGTAGAATCATTCATACCAAAACAGCTTCAAGAGCAAGCCTATAGTCATCTGAAATCTCTATTATCAATGGAATACAAAGAAGGACTCAGCAGTAATTTTACAATTGTTACAAAATCTAGCGAAGAAAGAACGATTCAATGTCAAGACACTGCAATATGTGATGATGAGGGCCATGTCACAGCAATTCTCTGTTCTGCGCAATTAATCGATGAAACTCTCAATGGAGATGTGTCCGAAGAAATACTTGTTTCCCGAGCATTCATAATAGATGAGGAGATGTTCAGAGAAATCTTCGAGGAGTCACCAATATGCATAGAACTCTTTGATTCGGACGGGATTCTTACTGGAGCAAACAGACAGACCGTAGAACTCTTTGGAGTTAAAGGAGTTGAGGATCTTATTGGATTTGATCTTTTCAATGACCCAAATACTCCAGATATCGTTAAAGAGGAGCTACGCAAGGGTAATTCAATTTCGGTAGAAACACGATTTGACTTTTCAAGAGTACATCTTCATAATCAGTATGAATCATCAAAGACGGGTATCATGCATTTGCAGGCTATGTTCTCGCCACTTCGTTATGGGAGAGAAGAAAGTCTCCAAGGATTCATCATCCATATTCAAGATGTGACTGATAGATACGTTGCTGAGCAATCATTAATGGAAAGTCGAGAGAGTTTCAAGGAGCTCTACAATAATGCGCTCATTGGTCTCTTCAGAGTAAGAATATCGGATGGGATGATTCTTGAATGCAACGATCAATTCGCAATAATCTTCAATTTTGAAAATAGACAGTTTCTCATTGATAGTGCTTGTTTCTTCAAGGATTTCCTACCAAGCTCTGGCACGTGGACTAAATTAAGAGGTTCAATTAAGGAACGTGAACGACTTGTAACCGAATTATCAGTTAAAACAAAAGACGGTAAGCGCCTTTGGTTGCGGTTCTCCCTTCGAATGTGGCCAGAAAAAGGATACATTGAGGGAGTGATATCTGATATTACTCAACAGAAACAAGCACTCGAAATGCTCAGGAAACAAAAAGAAGAACTCAGTGATTTTGCACATACAATGAGTCACGATTTGAAAAACATCTTTCAAAATATGGTTGGTTTTATCGAGCTGATGGAGGATGAGAACGATTTCACTCATCTAGAACGCCTCCACGCCTTAGTCTTTGAAACCGGTCAACTCGTCGACCACTCTGTTATACTTGCAGATGCAGGAATGATTGTTGAAGAGCTACTCGTAACAGTAGATCTTGACAAAATTGTTAGACTCGTAGCAGAATCAACGATACCTGAACTCATTGAATATATTCAGGACCCATTACCGAATGTAAAAGCAGATGAAATGAAAGTAACACAGATCTTCCGAAACTTGTTTGACAATGCGGTAAATCATGGAAACCCCACCAAGATTGAGGTGAAGTGTGAAATTAGACAAGGCAAGTTATGTATCACAATAAGAAACAATGGGATAGAAATTCCTGAGCAGATCAGATCAAAGATTTTCACGAAAGGCTTCACAACAAGTAAGTCAGGTCAAGGATTTGGTCTTACAATCGTAAAACGGATCGCTGAGGCACATAATTGGACTATACAGCTCACATCTTCGCGGATGACCACTTTTGAACTCATTATTCCTGAGCAAAACACATCAGAATAATCAGTTTTGAAGCGGTTTTAGTCAATCACTCGCTTACACAATACAACATCCTTAATAGGTCAAATTATGTAATTATATCTGTGGTCAGTGGAATTATGTAGGGTCTCGTTTTCGTAACATGCCCTCATTACATAACTCCCCCCCTCCTACCACATGAGCCCTGCTGTCCCTGGCCACACCTCTTCACACTCACCTCTTCTCCTCTTACGTAATTTTGTTCGGCGCGCCAATATTCATTCTGAAGAGATTCAGATGTTAGTTGGATTTGAACTTGAGCGTCGAACCAACACCGATTTCTTTGAATATATCCTCGAATGCGTACATGAGTGCGGCCTGCCCCCGAAGGCCGGTGCAGTGACATGGTGCTAAGGTTGCGAGAGGGAAACCTTTCAGATGCTCAATCGTCTTAGTCAGCCGTTCCTTTGAGGCATTATAAAGGTGCAAGCCTCCAGTAACTGCAACGATGGAAGAAGTCCCAGTAATGGTAGTTGCATGATTCATTGTGTTTGCAATACCAGCATGACAACATCCGGCCAGGATGACAACGGAACCATCTTTCAATTGGAAAATCAATGATAGATCATCATCAACCTTGTCTGGAATTTTCTTCCCATCTTTAATCGTATGAACCTTGGTCAGGTTTCCAGTAAGTTTCTCAAAATCGTTAGTTCGTGGGACTTCTCCAGTAGTCCAAATCCCTTCACTAATTGAATAGGGTTCAGTAGTTTCAATGACCTCAGTAGAGCTCTGCAATTCGTCAGCAGAGAAGTACTTCTTAATCCCAACATCTTGCTCCTTTCCATCATCAGCGGTAAAGATTTTTGGAGCTAGGGCGTTAGGATGGTAGATAACTGGAATTCTATTACCGGTCCAAGATAATACATCCATAAGACCGCCTACGTGATCCCAATGGCCATGACTGAGAAGGATCATATCAATTGAAGTGCTATCAATTTCTCCAACTTTGAGATTGTGCATCAGAGCAGGAGTGGCGCCAGCTGTATCGAATAACAATCTGATATTGCTCATGTCATCATAGAATATGTCTACAAGTGCTGCAAATCCAGCTTCACCCATTAAGTTCCGTACACTTGCTTTTCCATCGACTATTATACGAATGTAAATCTCATCAATTGCCTTAACCATCACAACCAATTCCAAATGTATTGATTGATTGAGATTCTCCGGACTTATTTGTATTTCACTTTCATGTCTTGAATCCGAAACACAATTCTTCGAAATTACGTCACTTCAAAGTACAACAGTAGCATATATTCAGAAGAGCTCTTAAGGTATGGCTTGTTTTTGCTGTTTCAAGGATGCTAATATGATACAGACAAATGTCCTATTCATTTGGGATGTCAGAGAAGAACTACAAGACTATCTTCGTGAAGGATTGGTAGAGGTTCAAAATCTAAACTTGATCTTTCTCGAAGATACTTCTGAAGAAACTCTTCTGAAGCACGTACCTGATGCCCAGATTGTTATTGGTTGGAGACCAAAACGGGAGTTTCTCGACTCTGCACTAAACCTGAAGATGTTCATCAATCCCGGTGTAGGCGTTCAGCATCACATCGATACCTTCCGAGAGCTTACACAATCAAGAAAAATCACACTCATCAATGGACATGGAAATACTTACTTCACAGCTCAACATGCAGTGGCATTACTATTAACTCTCACGAATAGAATAGCATTACATCACAACTGGATGATGAAAGGTCTATGGCGTAGAGGTGACTCTTATGCAAAATCGATACCAATGAGAGACCGTAAGATTGGACTTCTAGGATATGGTGCAGTTAACAAAAAAGTACACAAATTTCTGTCAGGTTTTAATGTTGAGTTCCTGATATTGAAGAGAACTTGGAAAGGAGATGAAGATTTTCCAACACCGGTAAAACAATTTCTACCTAAGGATCGTGACACATTCCTAGAGGAAACGGACACGCTTATGATTGCAGTCCCTCAAACAGAAGAAACCATAGGTATGATTGGTGAGCATGAGCTTAGACTCCTTGGAGCCGAAAGTTTTCTTGTCAACATATCTCGCGGAATTGTAGTTGACGAAGAAGCACTTTACAAAGCACTAACTCAGAAAACCATCGCAGGCGCAGCCATTGACGTATGGTACGAGTACAAACCAAAACCAGATGTAGATGGTCGTAAGTTTCCTACAAGATTCCCATTCCATGAACTAGATAATGTTGTCCTCTCACCACATAGAGGTGCGTCTCCAATGGATGACTTGAAGAGATGGGATGAGGTCATTGAGAATATTCGTAGATTCGCTGAAGGTAGGGACGAGTTCATCAATGTCGTTGAACTCGACCGAGCGTATTAGCTCTCTATACATCTTCCAATTCATCTAATTTTAGAGTCAGTTTTCGAGGGTTAGCAAGCAAACTGATTTCATATCTATGTTGTTTTGGAACTTTCTCTTCTCCTTTCTTCCATAGATGAATTCCTTTTTTGATCTTGTCTCGAATCTCTTTACGATAAGCAATCATGATTGAAAAACATTGAAGGATTCTACAGAACCATTCATTCTCTGCAAGAACTGGATCTTTCACCTCTACTACGAACTCGCCTCCAATATCACCAAATTTGCTATCAATACTAGCAACTTTCTGATTTCCGTTCAATCTGACTACATTGAAATCATCGCCCAGTGAAGCTCGAGCCCCTTCGATTCTGAAAGGCTCAAAGGAATTGTCGGGTCCGAGAATGTAAAAGGAGTAATTCTCGGTTGATAGTTTTCCTCGCTTTTGCTGCCTAACCCAAGTGATAATTTCACTATCTCTGGTTAGAACAAGAAATGAAACAAGAGGTTCATCAGAAACAAAACTGGTCGCATATTCATCTGCAATCATCTCTTCCATCGTGGCTATCCATCCACCACTACTAGTAAAGAGTTTGACAACAAGTCTTCTATCTAACTTATCCACTTCCCCCCAAAGTCTGTGACGGCGTATAATGAATCCAGCTTTCTCCATGGAGGGTAACTTCTCTTTGTCATTGGAGCGTTGAGCAGTCGCAATATTCCCAATGATATCAGCATCCTTGGTGAACTGTCGACTCTTCGAACGCCACATCTCAACTTGACGAAATCCGATCGCTTCACCGTGAAGACGTGTCGAATGTAGATCTTGTGAAAAAACACGATAAATTGGTCCAACCTTTCTCTTATCATCATCTGGCAATTCAATCACTCAAGTTCTTATGTAACATAGATTATTGATAAACCTTAGTCCGAGCTTCTGTCGAAAGCTTAAAACAGAAGCTCAACGGATACTGAGCCATGAAACTAGGTGATATCTACAAAAAGATAGTCGATATGGGGATTGATGCTGACCCCAGAGGACGTGAGAGAGTTAACCAGATTCTTGAGAAGTCCAAAAAAGATTTGGATAAGTTAGAAGGTAAGAAAAAGGAACTTGCGGACAGAGATGTCACTTGGAATCCTTACACAGATTGTAGACTTCTATATGGAGATGAAGATAGGGAGATAACAAGCCTCCTCAGTGGAATTGATATCGGCACAGGCGAAATTGTCCTTGCTGATAGACTTGGGGATAAAGGCACCAAGATTGACCTTGTATTAGCTCATCATCCTCATGGAATAGGTATGTCAAACCTGGACTACGTTATGAAGATTCAACCCGAGCAATGGGCAGCAGTTGGAGTACCAATTGCTCAAGCAGAGTCTGCGATGGCTGCTAGATTGAAAGAGGTGCATTTTGCAACCAAGCCACGCAACCATACTCAAACAACAGATGCAGCAAGATTGGTCGATATGCCATTTGTTTGTTGTCATACCCCTGCAGATTCTATAGGGTTCCAATTTCTGACAAAGTACCTGAAAGATAAAGACCCAAGTACATTGGGAGACCTCGTTGAAGTATTGCTAGAGATTCCAGAATATCAAGAAGCTGAGAAAATAGGTGCAGGGCCAGAGATACTAGTTGGTAGCCCAGGTGGAAGTGTTGGTGAGAAGTTCGTATTCTTCACGGGAGGTACATCAGCAGGACCAAAGTCAATACCGAAACTTGCTCATGCTGGAGTAAGCACCATCGTTACGATGCATATGGGTGAAGATGTAAAGAAGGCATGTGAAGAGGAAGGTCTCTATGTTGTTATTGCAGGGCACGACAGTTCAGATTCAATAGGTATGAACATTATATTGGATGAACTTCAGAAGGAAGGTATAACTTCTTACACTTGCTCAGGTTTTACAAGACATAGTAGGCTATAGAAGAACTAGTTCCGGGACAATAAACCTGGAACTTATTTTCTTTTTCTAGCTAAATCTTAATGGCATAAAGTTCATATGTAGCATATGACGGCAGCGGCATTCGTTGAACATGATAGCAGAGCTGACTATTGCATTCAATATTATTGGTGGTCTCGCCCTATTCATGTATGGCGTGACTCTCCTCAGAGAAACCCTTGGAAAAATCTCTGGGAAGCGAGTAGTTAGGGTTTTAGAAAAGGTGAGTAATGATCCTATAAGGGGAATGGGGGCGGGTACCGCTGCAACCTTCATGACTCAAAGTTCAAGCATTACAGTTCTAACTCTAATTGGTTTTGTAAATGCAGGACTGATGACATTCAGACAATCAGTGAATGTCATGCTAGGTGCAGAGATTGGAACCACAGTTACTGCACAACTTGTATCATTTAATATCGGAGGCATTTTCTGGCCTATGGTCGCATTTGGTTTCTTCATGAAGATGTTCTCTAAGAGAGAAAATGTTCAACTTGCAGGAACAGTCATCTTCAGCTTGGGACTCTTATTCCTAAGCATGGAGTTCATGAAGCAAGGAGCAGCTCCCCTGACAACAGACTATCCGGTCTTCACAAACCTCATCAATGATTTCGGAGCCATTCCCATTTATGGCATCTTAATTGGCGCATTAATAGCAGGTGTGACCCAGAGTAGTTCTGCTACAACAAGTCTTGTAATTGCCATGGGTGCAGCCGGGGCAATTGGTCTTGCTCCTGCAATAGCTCTAGTTATGGGAGCTAATATTGGAACATGTTTCCTAGAATTAGCCGCCGGAATTGGTGCAACCACGCCCGCAAAGCGAACAGCAGTTGCTCAAACCATCATCAATGTTGTTGGAGTAGCTATATTCCTACCATTCCTAGGTCCATTCGCGGACTTAGTGACAACAACATCTGCTGATCTTCCACGTCAGATTGCAAATGCACACACAATCTTCAATGTGGCCGTTAGCTTCATGTTCGTTCCATTAGTTGGGTTGGTTGTCAAATTCTGTGAACGTTTGATACCTGATAAAGAGGGTGAAATAATAGGGAAACATTTCTTCGATGATGAAATGCTACACATGCCTCAAGCCGCGCTAATGGAAGCAGAACGTGAAGTAATCAGTACTGCTGAAAAGACTGTTGAGATGATTGTGCTAAGTAAAAACGCGCTTCTCACTCGAAACCTTGAGGATGCAAAAATCGTTATTCGTTTGGAAGATGAGGTTGATGAGAGCTGTCGAGATACTGAGGAGTTCATTGATAAAATTCGAGAAGAAGAGCTGAATAAAGTAGATGCAATCTGGAGAATCAAGCTGCTTGCAATACTAACCGATATTGAAAGAGTAGGAGACCTGGCATCAAACATTGCGGAGTTTGTGACTGACAAGGTGAAAGAAGATATTTCCTTCTCAGAACCAGCAATGAAAGAACTCGGTGAAATGTTCGACTTAGTCAAGGAAACCTATTCAACAGCAATCAAGTCATTGAAGACCAAGGATAAAGATCTTGCAAAAGTAGCTGAGCAACTTGAAGATGATGTTGATGATCTTGAACGGAAACTCAAGGAAACTCATGTTGAACGTGTGAAACACGGTGTATGTAAACCAGAAGCAGACTCAATCTTCATTGAAACACTAAGAAACCTTGAGAGAATCAGTGACCATGCAGACAATATCGCTTATGATGTTATAATGGACACATGATGAAATTACTCTTCATCTTTGGGTTTCTTTGAGTGGTCATGACCGAGATTACCTGCTCGGGTCATCCGCTCCGGTGAAAGCATAAGGTCCAACCAACTCTCATCCATAAGACCCTCTTCAAGCACAATCTCGCGAATCGAGCGACCTGTATCCAATGCTTGTTTAGCAACACGCGTTGCAGCCTTATAGCCGATAACTGGATTTAGTGCAGTGACTAGGCCAACACTGCGATGAACTAAATCAAGACCAACAGGATTAGCCTGGATTCCTTTGATGCACTTCTCAGTCAGAATCGGAATCGCATTCTTCAGAATTTTCAAACTCTGAAAAAAGTTGTAGGCAATCACAGGTTCAAACGCATTCAATTCCAATTGTCCAGATTGTGCAGCCATTGTGATTACCAAATCGTGGCCCATTACTTGGAATGCAACCTGAGTAATCATTTCGGGGATTACAGGATTAATTTTTCCAGGCATTATTGAGGAGCCAGGTTGCACAGGGGGAAGTGTAATCTCATGGAACCCACCAATAGGACCAGAAGAAAGTAGTATCAAATCCCCGCAAATCTTGCTGAGATTTGTGGCGATGACACGAAGCAGTCCTGATGCGTGGACAAATTCGTCACTGTTTTGAGTATCATCTATGAGATTGTCTGCAGTTACCAGTTCCTCAATCCCTGTGACCTCTCTCAAATAATTCTCAGCAAGTTCAATGTATTCCGGGTCTGCATTGAGTGAAGTGCCGATTGCCGTGGCGCCTAAATTGTGAGTCTTCAGGACTGCTTTAATTGATTCAATCCGGTTTAGGTCTCGCTTAAGAGCTCCAGACCAAGCAGAGAACTCCTGTCCAAGCGTGATAGGAACTGCATCTTGCATCTCGGTACGACCCAATTTCAGAAGATCTTTGAACTCTGTTGCCTTCTCATCAAGAACCTCCACGAGATAGGAGAGACATATTTTTAGGTCTCTCAGACTGTATATAGTTGCAATCTTAATTGCAGTCGGATAAACATCATTCGTTGATTGGCTCTTATTGACGTCGTCATTTGCAGAGATAGGACTCATTGAATTTCGTTCTTCACCAAGAATCTCATTTGCACGAGATGCGATAACCTCATTCATACACATATTGGTGGAAGTACCTGCACCTCCTTGTAGCATATCCACGACAAATTGATCTTCAAGGGCACCAGCAACAATTTCATTGCAAGCCTGAATTATTGCTTTACCGAATTTTGGTTTAAAATGCCCAAGGTCTTCATTTGCAAGAGCACATGCCTTCTTGACCATTGCCAAGGATTGAATCAGTGTTGAGTATTTAGATAAATTGACCCTAGAAACATCAAAGTTCTCTTGTGCCCGTAGAGTTTGAATTCCCCAATAAGCATCCTTAGGTACCATTCTTGTTCCCAGAAGGTCACTTTCTTCTCTAAATCCTTCGCCACTCATTCTTCATTATCTCCCATTATGAATTAATGCTATACAGTGTCTTATTTCATTAACTACTATGGATATTTTCAAAATCCTGCAGCTTGTCCATCCTTCCTAAAGTCAGAGCCAGCAATCCATCCGTCCTCAAGTCGAAGGATGACTTGACCACCACCAAAACCTGATACAGTCTTTTCAGCAAGTCGATGCCCCATCTTTCGGAGCTCATTCTGTATTACTACAGGGAACCCATTCTCCAGAGCAACTATGTTCTCTTCATGATTATGATTGAAACGTGGATAGTCCATAGCTGCCTGTGGACCCATTTGATAGTCAACCAAATTACTAACAAACTGGGCATGAGCTTGTGCTTGATGGGCACCACCCATGATCCCAAAGACACCTACGAAATCTTTGTCTTTGTAGAGAGCTCCAGGAATAATGGTATTGAAGGGCAATTTCTTTGGCGCATATCTGTTAGGATGCTCAGGGTCGAGTGATAACAGATTCCCTCTATTCTGAAGCTTGATTCCAGTGCCAGGTACCACGAGACCACTTCCAAATCCACGATAGAGGCTGTTGATGAATGAAACTGCTCTGCCTTCACCATCAGCGGTAGCTAGATAGATAGTGTCACTTCCTACGGGAACTCCTGAACCATATTCTTTCATGGCTTTTGATGAATCAATAAGTTGAGCACGATTCTTTGCATAATCTTTGGATAAGAGTTTCTTCAATGGCACATCATAGAATCCAGGGTCAGTATTGTGCTGATGCAATTCTGCATACGCGAGTTTCTTGGCTTCTATCATAATGTGATAACGCTCTGGACTAAGAGCAGAATATCTGGATATGTCAAATTGCTCCATGAGGTTAAGCATGTCAAGTGCTGCAAAACCTTGACCATTGGGAGGATGTTCAAAAACATCCATTCCTCTATATGAGGTTGAAATGGGGGTTGTTTCCTCAGTCTTATGGGATGCTAGGTCTTCCAGAGTCAAAAATCCGTTATGCTCCTGAACAAGGTTTACTATAGCTTCAGCAGTCCTTCCAGAGTAAAATGCCTGGAGACCCTCATTTGTTACAGATTCAAAGATATCACCAAGATCTTTGTTCCTCCTGGTTTCACCCAACGCAGGTGCTCGACCATCAATCAAATAGAGTTTCTTTGCGTAATCATTAATCAGAATGCTTGCAGCCATGGACCAAACTCGAGTAATAATGGGGGAAACAGGAAATCCATTTCGAGCATAATGAATTGCAGGAGCTAAAACTTCTTTGAACTCAAGAAACCCATATTTTTCAACTACATAGAACCACATATGCATGGCTCCAGGAACTGTAACGGGAGGACCACCGCGGAGTGGCATCTCAGTCCATCCCTTGTCTAATAAATCGTCTAGGGTTACAAGAGACCCCGTCCTACCCGATCCATTGATACTTACTGGATGATTATTGCCAGGAAGATGAATGAGAGCAAATGCATCTCCACCACAACCGGTGCTGAAAGGTTCGACAACATCCAAGACTGCTGCGCTTGCTACTGCAGCATCTACTGCATTCCCACCTTTTCTAAGAATTTCTACACCTGCTTGAGTAGCAAGTGGTTGAGAGGTTGCAACCATGCCACCTTTTGCAATAACATCAGACCGACCGGTCAATCTCTGCCAACTCATTTCTTAGCCCTCCACAGGATATCCTTTGGCTTTCCACCCTTTAATTCCACTGAGAGGTACAACAATATTACTGAAACCATTGTGCTTCATAATGCTAGCAGCAGCTGTACTTCTAAAACCAGATGGGCATGCGATGGCAATCGTTTTTGAGTAATCAATGTCTGATACTTCTTCTTCCAAACTAGTAAGTGGTGACGATTTCGAACCAGCTATTCGGGCGTTCTCAAATTCATGAGGCTCACGTACATCGATGATACCAAGCGTATTATTGTTCAAACCAGTTTTTAGATCTTCAATTGAGAAAGATGATATACTATCAACCGCTCTCCCACTTTTGCTCCATTCGTGAAAGCCATTCTTTAGATATCCGATAATATTGTCCAGGCCAACACGAAGTAGAGAACTATGAGCTAGTTCGAGGTCATTATAATCATTGAGAATAAATGAGAAAGTCTGATCAGACCGCAGTGCCCAACCAGCTAAGAGACCTATGTTAGTCAAGCTCATGCTTATCGTTCTGGGAATATGCGAATTCAAGAATTCAGCATTACTTCTTGTGTCAATGGCTCTATGATTGGATTGATCTATTAATTTCTCAAACTCACTAATATCCAGTTCTTCCAGTGGTTTAATACTTGAGAGTAGAGGAGGTCCATCAGTATTCAATTTCTCACATCGCTTGAAATGCGAAGATAGTGTCAGTCGTTGATCGACCTTCGACTTGATGAATTCATCCTCATCCATTGCTAACCATGCATTATTTGCTTTCTCAAAACCAATCGTTGAGAATTCTCGATCACTTATTGCACCGCCACAGACTGAACCTGCACCGTGACCAGGACGAATAATAACACCATCACCCAGACGTAGTACCTTATCGTGAAGACTTGTGTACAATTTCTTTGACATTTGAGAGTGTTTTGCAATGTCTACTAAATCGGTTCTTCCAACTTCATTCACAAAAAGAGTGTCACCAGTAAAGGCTACGATTGGATCCGAACCTACTGTAGTATCTGCGACAACATAACACATGCTATCATCAGTGTGACCGGGTGTATTCAAACAAGTTACTTTCATATTCCCAATTTGGAATATTTCACCATCAGCGAGGTCAAGCTCACCATAACCAAACTTTGTTGCTACACTATGCCCTATTTCTGCATCAGGAATATGTGATTGAAGCTCAAGAGAACCAATGACATAATCTTCATTCCGATGAGTTTCGAAGATATGTGTAATCTTACTCTCAGATTGGGTAGCTAAGTTATGATAGACTAGAGCATCACGTCTGGGATCTATTACCATAGCCTCATTCTCAGAGCTTACAAAATAAGATAGAGCTGCAAGCCCTTCAGAACGGATTGTAGTTATCCTCATCAGACGCCTCACTAAGTTACGTTCCTCTAGCTATCTTAAAAGATGTAAGGTCTAGTGGATTCATAGGACAAAGATTTAACCGTTAAATGATATTACCAAACTCGGTCATCATCATGAGTGATAACTACAATAGCGACAAAATCGATACTAGTGAAGGAATCATTGTTGAGGCGTCTTTAGATCTTCTTCGGAAAGCCGCAGAGAAAGTCCTTTTTGAATTCCATGAGATACGATATGACTCAGAAGGAAAAGAAAAGTCCTCTGAAGAAGACCCAGTTCCTGGTGATTCTGTGGTCTTTGAAGAGCATATCAAACCATGTTCAGCTCAAATCGTTATAATAAAAATCACCTATGGTCGATGGTATGTCATCTCCACATCAGAAATGCCACAAGGGGGATATCCGTCTGGTAGAGATGCGATGAAAGCAGCAAAGTCAGAAGAAAAAAGGGAACGGATTATCAAGGAATTTCTGATGAAAGAAGCAGGCATAGAAAAAGTTGAAGATATTTGTGATTGGAAACCCGACTTACGTGCAGATGCAATTAGTATTTTGAGTATTAACAAAGCATCAAGAAAATGGGCACACTAGATTCCACCTACTTCGCCAATTTTATTAGATAGACAAAAATCGATTGCTAGGAGATAAAACCATGGAACGAGCACGTCAGACCTTGAAATGGAACCAGAGGTCAGAAATTACTAAGAACCTCTTTATCATAGCAATTATCATAGGAGTGACACTCGGCGGTTTTGGACTCTTCACGGTTTCAATGGGCACTTCAAATCCACTTGTGGTTGTTGAGAGCGAATCGATGCTTCCTACTCTAGGAGTAGGTCATTTATTGGTTCTACAAGCTCGTGCTCCAGAACAAATCCAAGTTGGAGATATCATTGTCTTCAATGCGTATTATCACGATAAACCAATAGTGCATAGGGTTATTGAGATTCAGAATGTTACCGGCGAGCTCCATTACTTTACTAAAGGAGATAATAATGCTTTATCAGATCCTGGGTATCGGGTTCATGAAAATATCATTGGGGTCGTAGTACTTGCTATTCCATATATAGGTCAAGTTACTTTGTTTCTCCATGAACCATATGGATTTACGATTGTAGTTGTGCTCTTTCTTGCTCTGTTAATTCTCCCAGAAATCTTCATGAAAGACAAAGATAACGAAAACGATGAGCAAAATGTGACAGAACAAGAAACTGCGAGTGGGTAGAATTCCAAAACCTTAGCAGGGACGCTTGGAATTGGGTACTGGGTATTGGAGGTATCGGTGGGGCAACCGCGATTTTTTCGATATGGTATCTTCGAAGACGATACTATTAACCAAATAATGATTCCACAAGTCCAGTGAATGACTCTGCGAAGTCATGTGGTAGAACTCCACTACTTGTGCCCTGTACGAATGAAGTAGCAGTATCAGTGTCCATGCGAAGGACAAGCATCTTTGATCCAAGCTCAGAGGTCAATGCGTCGAATTTCACACCCTTAGTAGCTGCAGGAACTGCGATGATGCTAGTTTGGACAGTCTTGTCATCGAGAATTGTCTTGAGTCGTTTTCCAGCGTAGAATGCCGCAACTCCACCACTTCGATTCCAATCCTTAACATTAGGAACATCGATTCCAACCTGATGCGTAACATCATCCTTTGTAATCCGAAGTATTGGTGATTTAACCTTCTGCTTAGTATCCTCGAAAATCTGAAGCTTGACCTCTGCGCCCATAGGAATTCCTGCTATGGCAATAGCCTCAACTAATGAGTTTGTGACCACAGTACTGGTCAACTTAATCACGTAGTCAAATTGAGGTTCTGCTTCCTTAACGGGTTTATCAAAGAGAATTGAATCAAGTCGAGGAATGAGGAATTTGATTGCTTCTCGTGGAACACCTTTTGATTGTGTGAATGCCTCATCAACCAGTGATTCGTCAAATGGAAAGAGGTCATCAGGTGGAGGGTCTATGTTCTGAAGAGTCCAGTACTTGCTCATTGTTTCTCTTAGAAAGACAGCAATATCATCCCGTGTAAATAGATCAAGCTCCACAACAGGTTCCATTCTGGACCTTGTTGGACCATCAGCAATATTGTATATTCGGTACCAAACATCACTCAGACATGATGCAATGATTACGACGTTCTTGAATTCGTTATAGATTCTCTTTAGAATTTCAAGAAAATGTCGCTCACCTTCTTCTCCATAGGCATTGTAGGGACCTTCCATCTCATCAACAAATAATACAATTGGAACTTCAGAACCCTCTGTCAGAAGCTTCAAGGTTGCCAGGGTCACATCATCTTCCTCTAAAATTGTACGCACGCCAAGTCGTTTAATCTCACTATCACTTAGAGCGTCACCTAGTAACCATCTTCTAGCAAGGTCGCTCGTTGCAGGATCTAGTCTGTATCTAAGTAACACCTTAACTACATCAGATGATATTCCAGGATAATCAACAATCAATCTCTCAAGAGCGTAGGTGTAGTCATAAATTTCATGGGTCACACCTTTCAGACCGCCGAACTGTGTGATGAGCATATCAACTGCATCTTCAAAGAGTTGGTCTCCTGCTTCGTCAACGATGCATGCATGTAGATGAAGTGGAACACGCACTGGAGATGGTGGTGATGGAACATACACTGCCAAGAATTTTCCTGCCGCAAAGTAATTTTCCTGTTCTTTGAGAACCCAGTAAAGATGAGTCTTTCCAGTTCCAGCAGCTCCAAGGATTGGTTGAAATCTCGGAGTATTATCTTTCATTGTGAAGCGTACAGCGCGAAAGATTGCTCTATCTGCATCTTTGTGAGGTTCTGGTACATCGATATCATCAGCGATATCACCCCGGGAAACATAACGTGTCATTGGTGGGTCTTCTCGAAGAATTTCAAAGTACATATTCCTGTCAAAAGTATCAGGGTTTTCTGATGGTGGACTAATAACAAACTACCTCCTAACTGGTATTTTTTCATGTATCTTACGGATTTGAATGTACCGAACTTTGTATTCGTCAAACCAGTATCATTATCTAGCAGACTTGAGGTGGTATGAATCTTGTGAATCCCATGAAAGTGACACTTCCAGTCCTTGAAAAATTTGCAGAGAATCTGAATATCGGTATTGTAATTGTTGATAATGATGACAAAATCATCCTCTTCAACAAGTTGGCTGGTGAGATGTTACAACAGGATCCGGATACTAGAATCGGAACTTCGATCCTCAGATGTCATGGTGAGATTTCAGAAAAACCAGTTATGAAAATGTTTGAAGATCTTAGGAACCGAGTGATGGAGCATTATGAGGGATGGGTAAACTTCAAGGGAAGAATGCTCTACGAATATATCTATCCACTCTGGGATGAAAATGGTGTTTGTCTTGGAGTAGTAGAAGAGCTTCACGATGCTTCTGAGAAATCAGAATATCTGAAGATGAAAGGCGAATGGAAGGACCTCCACATTTCTGGACTAGACGAAAAAGCTCCTCGAAGTCCTCATGAGCATGTGTCCTGAAGAAAAATAGTACATTACTGAAATAGTTATGAAGGGTATATTTGAAATTAGTTGAGCTATGGATAGTGAATTCAATTTGGAGAATGAAGAGATTACAGAGCAAGGAAACGAAGTTTCTGATAAGTCCAAAGTCGTGGCATTGTCTGCGCTTACAGCTTTAAGCCGGCTCAGTAATTCATTCAGGCAAATTGTTCTATTCCTATTCGTTATCTTTCTGTTTAGTGGAACAGGGATTAATACTGATGCATTCTATGGATTGATTGTTGCAATTGCTGGTTATGTACAGGCATTTACTCTTTTTCCAGCAGGAACATTGAGTGATAAACGGGGTAGAGGAATAGCTATTTTCATAGGAGGCCTAATTTCAGGTATTGGCCTAATCCTGATGCCTTTTGCATATGACACGATGACAATTCTCATACTATACGCTCTAACTGGCATTGGTTCTGGATTCACAATGACCTCTATCAAAACGCTTGTTGCGGACTATACAGAACGGGGCGAGGAGAGAACTCGTTCATATGGAATCACAATGGCGGCAGGAACTCTAGCTGCAATTGTAGGACCACTTCTTGCAGGGTACATACTTGATCCTATTGCCTTACCCGGTGTAAATCCAGAGATGTTAAGATACACAATTGTCTTCTTCATGTGGGGTGGATTGAGGATTGTAACTGGTGTAGTAGGTTTCTTTACAGCAAAGTGGCTTCAGACGCATATTCCAAAGAAAATTGTTCCAGAAGAAGTCGAGGAAAAAGATGAATCATCAAACTCATCAGATGCAAGAAATGATACTATCACTTCGACTCTGTTTGGTATCAGTCGTCTGATCATGGGATTTAGTTCCGGAATGGTTGTTCCTTATCTCATCCCATGGATCGCTGCGACCTTCAATCCCAGTGAGGTTGTTCTTGGTAGTCTTCCAGCTATCTCAAATGTGACACTAGCCACTGGTGCACTATTTGTTGGATTGGCCAGTGAACGTGTTGGTAAGATGAAGATGATTACTTCGCTCTACATCCTAGCACCAATTCTCACAATAGGTCTTGTCTATACACCATTTCTACTCATGGCGGTCTTTTACGTTGCTAGAATGGCAGTTGCAAATATGGCAACACCAGCTTCTGATTCACTTTTCATGGGAGAGGTCAGTCAAATAAGAAGGGGGAGGTCTCTTGCACTCACTCGTATCATGTGGACATTCCCAAGACAAACAGGGACTCTTCTCACATCAATCTTACTTGGAATTGGTTTTCTTGGAACTACAACAATGTATGGGATAATCATCTTCCCAATAGCTATGGCACTATACCCAATCAGTGTAATTCCAATGTACATAGCTGTTCGTAGAAATCGAAAGCTGAATACCCACGGAGACTAAGGTTTCATCTTGACGGTAAATGTAGGATTTGCCTTTTCAAATTCATCTCTTAGAATATCCATTACCAAGAGACCCTTGAAAGCTCCATCGATAAACTCGGTTTCTCGTAGTATTCCCACTCGTTTGAAGCCGACCTTCTCGTATGTTCGAATAGATCTTTCATTGTCTTCCATAGTATCGAGATAGATGCTATTGAGACCAAGAATGTTGAACCCAACCCAGAGCATTACTCGCGTTGCATCGGTTCCATATCCTTTAGACAGATTATCGGGATTATGAATGGATATCCCAAACTCAGCTCGACTGTGAGGTCTCTTAATATCTTCAAGATGAACAAAACCTAGAAACTCGCTGCTCTTCTTGTCAGTTATTGCAAGCTCGAGTATTTTGTCGTTCCAAGGATCTGCAGTTATTCGTCTCTCTAACCAAGTTTCTAGATATTTCCTAGACCAAGGAATGGGGGGTCCCAACAATCGACGGAACTTCAATTCGTTCCAATACTTCAGTACCTCATCTAAATCAGAGGATTCAACTGCTCGAATGTATGTGAGGTCACCGTAGTACATGTCTAAGTAATTCAGCACTTTGGAGATAAATGTCGGGGTTGTCGGAATCTATTTAGTCAGCATAGAATATTCGAAATACGAGGAACGTTTCATGGAAAAGAAGTATCTCTTAGCCAAAATGACCTGGCCAGAAGTAGAAGAAATTCTGAAGGAAACTGATATTGCTCTTGTCCCGATTGGAGCAACAGAACAGCATGGACCGGCCTTACCGGTTGACAATGATGCACACATTGCAACAGAGTTCACAATGAGAGTTGCTGAGAGAATTTGGAGCAAACAGAAAGTTATAGTTACTCCAACCATCTCATTTGGTTACTCACCTCATCACATGCAATTTCCAGGCACAATCACACTGAGTGAATCTACACTAGTAAATATGATAGTAGATGTTTGCAAGTCACTTGAGCATCATGGGTTCAAGAGAATAATTATCATCAATGGTCATGGTGGAAACACAACTGCGATTTCCAATGCACTACATGAAATGAATGGCGTAGTTAAAGCAAAAATATTCAGTACAGATTGGTGGTCCTTTGCAATCGATAAGATCAAAGAAGTTGCGACACGACCATTCTTTCACGCTTGTGAAACGGAAACCTCAGTTGCATGGTTTCTAGACCAACGAGTATTAGACGACAAACGTGTCGATGAACCGGGTCGAAGCATTATTCCGGGATTTGTTGAACCAGATATGCTTGCTCCGCCGCCCAGAGCTTCAGCCGCTTTCATGATGAAGGACATTAGTGAGTCGGGTGTTGTCGGATATTCTACTAAGGCAACAAAGGAAAAAGGAAAACATATTGCAGATGTAGTTCTTGAAAGGCTTGAAGAATTCATTCTGAAGGTAGCTGAAGCGTGAAGAATTGATCACAAGTCCGGTGTAAACAATGCACCGGACCGTGAGGAGAGAAATTTCCCGAGTGGGTTACTCACTCAAGATGTGAGAACAACCTAAGGATTAAGTATCCTGAATGAATATAAGAAGCAGGTTCCACGCCATCTTCAAAGTCTATTTAATAGAATTGACGGATGTTGTAAAGTCAGCAGGTGAATTAATTGGATGTAAGTCTCACTATAGTATTAGTCCTCTTGGTGTTGATATCTGCAGCTTTGCCATTAATTGAAGTCCGTTTGAAGAATAGAAAGGAAAAGACTAGGATTGAATGCTTACTGACTGCTAATGATCACGAATGGATATCTATTGAAGAGATATCAGGTCTTGTGGGGGTTTCCATGAGAACGGCGGTCAATAATATTGAATGGGGAATCATTGAGAGAATTATTGTTGGTGAACTTGAAAACAATATGTTTGAAAGAAGTCGGCATCGCAATCCTGAAAAAATATCAGCTTACATCCCTTATGATCAAGAGGAACTCTAGCGCATTATATTTTCGGTAGGTCTGATGCTACATCGGCACGCACTCGAGCTGAAATATCGAGTATCTTTGAATAACCATTTTGCACCTGTTGCAATCCTTAAAACTAAAGATTCCTTAGTTTTATGAACTGAATGATGTAAGGAGTCTAATCGATTGACATCAGTTCGAAGGATAAAGATGATTTTACCAAGTAAACAAACTAGCGAAGGCGCTGGTGTTAGTTTGAAGAGAGTGTTTGGACACCAAGAAGTTTCTCATACTGATCCCTTTCTACTTCTTGACCACTTTGGGTCAGATAACCCTGATGACTATATGGCAGGATTCCCTTGGCACCCACATAGGGGAATTGAAACGATTACGTACATGCTAGATGGACGTGTCGAGCATGGAGATAGTCTTGGCAATGAAGGAGTAATCGAATCTGGTGATGTTCAGTGGATGACTGCGGGTTCAGGAATTATCCATCAGGAGATGCCCAAGAGGTATGAGGGTATGATGATGGGATTCCAGCTTTGGGCAAATCTGCCATCTCATCAGAAGATGATGCATCCTAGGTATCGAGATGTCAAGAAGGATACAATACCTGAGGTGACATTGGATAGCGGAGCTAAGGTGAAAATCATCTGTGGTGAGATGAATGGAATAAAAGGACCAGTTCAGGACATTGTCACAGAACCCCAATACTATGATGTTGAGCTACCTCCTGGAACCGACTTCAAACATTCTGTGAAGGAAGGACACAATGTCTTTGCGTATGTGTTTGAAGGAAGGGGGCTTTTTGGAGAAGAGAAGAAAGAGGTTGGAACAGAGACCCTCGCTCTCTTTGATGAAGGTGAATATGTGGTGATTTCATCTCAAAAAGAGAATCTTCGATTATTACTCATTTCAGGAAAACCAATTGGTGAACCAATAGCATGGTATGGACCAATCGTAATGAACACAAATGAAGAGTTGGATACAGCTTTCAGTGAATATAGGAATGGTACATTCATCAAACATGACTGAGCAAAATATCTCAGAATTCAATAATCCTTATCTTGCGTCAAGCTACATCCTAAATGGAGTTCGAACTAAGGACCGATGAGCGCATGAGAATTAAATTGTTTGTTGAGCCACGTGAAAAAGCTAGAGAAGAAATTCTACTGGAATCTTCCGTGCCTCTTGATATGAAATCCTTTAGACAATGGCAGAAATCTTGGATATCCAATAAAGAGTTCAAGAAGTGGAATAAAGGACCTTGGCAATCGCAGATTCTTGGAGAGAATAGACTAGGTAAAATCGTAACTGCAGAAATGAGAGTTCCCAGCGAGAGCAATTCCCTGAAAGGATCTTTACTCGCATTCCGGTCATTTGTAACAGATAGCACAGGTGCTAAGCGTAAATTACCATTGGTCCTTTTTGCTCGTATCAAGAAATCTGTAGGTCTAGATTATTTCAAATCAAAAATGAGTCTAGATGTCGATCAGGAAGCTGAGATTAAGCAAGCATTGAAAGAGGATCCTTGGGCTCCAATATCAGTATGGCATCCTCAACCTGTTGATAGAAGACATGAGATTGCAGTAAGTGATGTTCTCCCACATGCGATTAAATACGCTCAGGCACTGTTTGAACAAGATTTGAAAGCTGGCGGTTGGAATAGATTCTCTGAAACTGAACAATTCAAGTGATAGTAAAAGGATTTTTGACCTAGTTTGTATGCCAATGATTGGTCATCGGTAGATGAATTGTGACAAGGAAGGGACTCAGTAATGCGAATCACAGCAGTGTGCGTCATTGTTCTGCTGTCAGTGGTAACACTAAATCTGATACCGATATCAACTCCCATTTACGAAAGCACACTAATAGAGCAAACATCCGAGGATAGTAAACAATATTCCCCAACAGCACAGGGAATCATAGATGAGGTTCTCCTAGAAGATACCTTTGTAACTGCGCAATGGGGTTTCAACGATTCTCTGTGGAATATCACCACCAACAATCACCCTACACTGTCATGGATTGACGGTGATTCTCTTGCAATGGAATCGGAATTATTTACTTCTGCAACTCTTGAATCAATCAGCAGTTTTGGACCAGAAGTGATAGCTGAGTTCGAATTCTCATTTACTCAAGGGCTTTGTTACTTCGGAATAGGTTGGGTGGATCAATACATTGTGCAAGGTGAAGAATGGGTCACTAATCTTAGAGCATGTCAGAATGGCGTGTTCATTGATTATTGTGATATGGAACTATTCCTCGTTAGCTATGATGATGGAAATAGGGTTGCAACACCCATCAGGAATCTCAGTCTGACAAGTCCACACACATACACATTGGTCTGGCATAGCAGTCTTGTTTCATTGTATGTCGATGGAGTAGAACATGCAAGTATTTCCCGTCAAATCCCATCAGTAAGTTTGCAATTCATGCTAACAACATCGGGTCAGCATCGTCTTGTTCAAAGGGATACTTTACTCATTGACAAGGTAACTATTGGCACCCTCGAATGGAACAATTATTATGATATTCCAGAAGTTTCTCTTATCTGGCCAGACAATAATTCACAAGTATATGGCTTCGATTTCATTGATTTGGAGATAATAGGCCAGAGCAGTACAACCTTTTCATGGGATGGTCAGGCATCCATTTCTCTTCACTCACCATGGGATATCCAAGTGCCAGATCAGGAAGGATTTCATACTTTGGATATCTATTCTGAGGACTCAATTGGTAATTCTACTTCGCTTCATCTTCTATTCGAAGTGATTTCAGAGGCCCCATCAATTCAGGTATGGAATACACTTGTTGTTCCTATTATCGATGGTGAGTTATCCATTCAAGAACAAAATTCTATGACTATGTATAACCTCAATTTTAGAGGGGAGGATAGACAAATCGTAATGGTAGACGTTCTTATTGGTTATGTTAATGAATCGCTTTATGTAGGAATAGCTACACCTGTACCAGATCATTGGAATTCTCGACTATCACTTCTAATCGATGGAAGCGGCGACGGAATCTGGGGAGATGCAGAAGTTGGGGTTTACGAAGACATTCGCATTACAGTATCAGGAGGGTTACAGAATCAGTTTAGAGGAATCTATTCACATACTGGACAGGAGATTCTTCAAATCACTGGCATTACATATTCTTCAGGAGTAAACTCAAAAGGTTTAGTCGCGGAATTTCTCGTTCCAATTGATAGCGTTGAAGGGAATTTCACCACAGGTCTGGGATTTGGGATGATTGCCTCAAGTGGAGGTTATGATGCATTCTATCCTATTAGTATCATGGAGCATGACGATTGTGTTTTGCAGATTGCTAAGAGTTCTGGTGGAAGACCTCAAGATTCCTTTGCAGGATTCATTGGGTCGACAATTATTCTAGTTGGACTTGTTCCACTCATTGTTGTAATAATCCGAGCTCGGAAGAGAAGGGGTTTCTTGGAGATAGAAGAAACACTGGAAAATGAATCTCTTGAACGCATCCGAACACTTCTCCTATCACATCCGCAAATATCTCTCGAAAGACTTGCATTACTAGCAGATACAGATACGCGGCACACAAGAGAATTAGTTGAAACACTCCAAAAGAAAGGACTACTCGAAAGGTCAGTCCAGATTTCTGAAACCGAGATTACTAGAGACATTTCCTCGTCTGAAAAGAATCATTAGTGAGTTTGAAAATAATAAAATGGGGTTTCTAAGTGAGAAGAAATAGAAGACAACTAGCATTTCAACTGCTACTATGGATCATTGTGATATCTAGCATTCAACCTGCTACCGTAATTCAATCAACTAATATTGAAACTGGTGTAACAAGTACTGCAACTCCAAGTAGATACGAGTCTTACATCATCGGTGAAGGATCAACAGTCCTTCAGGACGATTTTGATGCGTCTCTTGGATATAATACAACTTTGTGGGACCTAGAGTCCTATGGAAATGGCAGTGTGAGCTGGGTTGATGGCGAATATTTCAACATGTCAGTTGAGAGACACTCATTTAGAACGCTGTCTTCGAAACAGATTTTCTCAGCAGGACATGAAGTCACCATCAAAATGAGAATGATGGAAGATGAAGCTCTTGTTTGTGTGGGTTTCACAAACACGACAGCGAGTACTGGTTGGAACTATCTCTTCTGGAATAGTTCGCTCTATTTTGAAGAAGGACAAGACACAATGTTGTTAGTGAGAAAGATTGGAGACCCCTTTGAACGTACTGCGAAAATATTGAGTGGTTTTGACCAATCAGAGTTTCACACGTACAGGTTAGTATGGAATTCATCTGTGGCAATTGCATATGTTGACGGAATTCGACTAGGTGCAATTGGAGGAGGAATGCCATCTGGACCACTTCGCTTTAAGATTGCAATAACTGAGAATCGAAATCAGACTACTGATGGGTGGCTCTGTATTGATAGCATAATAATCAAAGAACATAACTCGATGATTGATGAGAATCCTCCATTCATTACATTAAACAGTCCAGGGAACGGAACTTTGAACCTAGGGGGAAACCTCATAGAAATAGTACCTATTGGTTCAGATGGACAACTCTACTGGTCATGGGATGGTGCGTCAAATGAAACTGGGACTGAACCGTATGATATCAAACTCCCAGAAACTGAGGGTATCCATACCTTAGACGTATATTGCAAAGATGGATACGGATATGACAATTGGGCTCATGTGCGATATGTCTTCAACACTATGGTAACTCCACTGTTGTTGAATACAGCTTGGTGTAGTCCAGCGCCCACGATTGATGGAGTGATTCAAACGGGTGAATGGCCAGCTCTTTCACTAAATACAATAGAGCTTGTGAGAGAAGATGGAAGCAAAGAACTGGTTGATATTTATCTTGGAAGCGATAGCTCCTTTGTCTATGTTGGATTTGATTCGTCAATTCCTTCAGGACATGATTCTAGGGCATCCTTGATTATTAGTGGGACTAATAATGGGTCCTATTATGGAAGTAATGAAACACCAATCACAACTGCATACTACACAAAAGGAAGCCCGCTGGCGTGGGACGGTTATGATGAGCTAAAGTATTTGTGGGAAGAAGAGGGAGCTGTAAAGGAATTGAAACTTGAACCAAAACCTAGCGGATTCCTGTCATTCTCATCCGGTCAAGACCTCAATGTGCACTACGAGTTCAGGTTCCCGCTTCAAGAACTGAACGCTGAACCGGGATCTTCAATAGGAATCTCACTAATGTTGTTCCCAACAGGAATGGGTGTGCATAGTTTGTACTACCCTATAGCGCATCCTTGGGATAATGCATCGAAACTTGCAAGCCTGGTACTTGCATTACCTCCGAACACTCTTCTTATCCAGACATTTGTTGCAGCTGGGGCAATAGGACTTGTTGCAATTGCTTCGTACTTTGGTTGGACAAGACGCCCTCGGAGTATACAAGCTCTAGATGCAGATTCAGATTCTATCCAACGAATTAAGGGAATAGTCGAGTCATATGATAAAATCGAACTAGGACGACTTTCACAGATGACCAATCTATCACCTTCAGAAGTAAAGGAAATTGTTACGCATTTGATAGAACAAAGAAAAATTGATGCAAAGATTGTTGATGAAGAAGTTGTGAGAGGAAAATAGTTTTCAATTGTCAAGAGTGTTTGAGAATTTGCAATACCTGCAAACAATCTTCTCTGGAGAGTTGATATAATCTCTGAACAGGTTGACTGGAGGAATAGTAGGAAGAAGTTGAGTGGGAGGTCGACCTGGTCCACGAGATTTTTTCTTCCCACTTATCTCAACTGGTATTGGTTGGAAATCCTGCGCTGAAGTTACAAGTCCAGTGAGATGATCTCTCCAAGTGCGCTCAGTTCCAAGCCGATTAAGCTCATCCGGAGCAGAAGGACCAGAAATCATCTCGAGATAACCTGATAATCCTCGAGGAGGGTTAAAACAGATTACAAGTCCCGAGAGCACGACACCTCTTCTGCAGTAATCAGATATTCTTTGGTTCCTACAACCTTCAACCGTGTGATCAAGACAGAAGGTGAGAAAGAGGTTTCTAGCTTCCGAGTAATCTTGAGCGTTATCCATATTCATTAGATCAGACACATCAGTGAAACTAGTAAACCGGGTTCCTTTCGAAAGCTGTACCTCGATTTGTTGAATCAATGCAGTTCTCCAAGTCAATTGTTTTCGATGAGATCGCTCTGAAGATTTCCATTCTGAGTCGCCCAAGTAAAGAGTGAGAAAAGGCTCATCTAAAATACCACGCCAGTTTGAACGTACGTCATCAAGCTCTATCGCGAATGATATGCGCTCTGCCTTGACTGGAAAAACAGTTTTGAGCGTTTCAGAAATAATACCTTGAAATTCAACTGTAAAGACAATCTCACCCATTTTCTTTTTCACTGGTGTAGCAGAGGCGGAAAGTGTTACGACTAATCGGGGTTTGGAAGAAGTATTACTTTCAATAGTCCATGAAATATCGAGGTTTCCACTTGATTCTGGGACATCTCCCATTCTCGAATTTTGAATTGCAGATAGAATCTTTTCAGCTAATCCTTCAATATTGGTCCAGATATCAAGTGATGCATAGTCAATACCTTCACTCTTCGTAGTATCAAGAACAACCAGAATTGATTGATTATCCTTATCTCCAGCAAGCCAACTTGTTCGCGATTTGGAGGTGCGCTTATCCAAAACAACTCCGAGTCGCATGGTTGTAAGAATCTCTGCTAGCGCATCTTCATAGTCACACCCAATGGGAACATAGTTTAGAATCAAATGATGTTGGAGTCCAACTTGAGTATGCTGAAATTCTTTTGTCGTTAATTGCATACCTTGAACTGATTCCAGTATTGGATTCCACTCCTCACTATGTTCTTGTACTCAGGCAGTAATAACCAGAAACCTGTATATTGTTCTGATTAATCAAACCTTCGAATTTATTGCATTAGCACTATTAGATTGGTAACCACATTATATTGTAGTGTGATTTTCCGATTGTCATCCCGAACTATGACTGGAGTTTTGGCAATGAACCGACTGCCGACTGTAAAAAATTCTTATCACTCAATTTGCAGATATATTTCAAGCCTGCTTAGCCCACCATTTGGTGAAATGAATGAGTGACCTACCGGTTCTAGGTTTCGATTATGAACACAATTCGGTTGAAACTCTACTTGATCAAGTTTTGACACCTACAGACATCAAGATAATTGAAGCCACTGCTCAAATCTCAATAACAACTGGAAAGTCTCCAACAGCATCTGAAATTCTCAGAGAGTTGTCTAAAACGAATAGTCTGAAGAAAACACAACTCTATGAGCGATTGAACCGTTTGACCAGACTCGGATTCATAGCTGTAAGAATTTTGCCACGACCCCGTAAGTACATCACAAATAGAAGCACCATTACCGAGGGTGTGGAAAAATGGATTGAGGAACAGATGACCTCAATCGCAGATCTTTCTTCAGAACTTGAAACAATGCGCAGGATGATCAAACAAACCAAACCTGGGACTATTGTTTCTGCATTAGCAGATAGACTCTCACTAGATATTACTTCAAATACATAGGGTAGAAAACGAGAAATAAGTTAGGAGGGGGGAGACCCCCCTCTTTGGGAATACTCTCACAAACCTAAATCGGAAAAAATAGATCAATCCTGTCAAGAACGAAGCTTTCATATAGGCGAAAAATTGCGCCTCAGCTTAGATGCACACCCTATTTCTGGGCGTGCAATTTCCGTTTCGTGATTTACGGTGAGGATTATGGTTAGAGACCCAATTGGTTGGATGCGCGACGAATACAACAAACTCGTCGATGCAAATCTAAACTGGAGGATCAGAGAGCTTCAGGGTCCAAGCACCCCGAGCGCAATGATTGATGGCAAAGAAGTCATCATGCTCTGTTCCAATAATTACCTGAACCTTAGCAACCACCCCAAGCTGAAAGAGGCAGCTCTGAACGCAATCAAGTCCCATGGGGCGGGCTCAGGCTCAGTTCGTGCTATTGCTGGTACAATGGACATACACCTAGAGTTGGAGAGACGCCTTGCTAACTTCAAGGGCGCAGAAGCAGCCCTTACGTACAGTGCAGGCTTCGCTACAAACGAAGGTTTGATTCCCCAGCTCGTCACCAAAAATGATGCAATCGTGTCTGACGAGTTGAATCATGGCAGTATTATCGACGGTGTTCGACTTACAAAAGCTAAGCGCTTTGTGTACAAGCACACTGATGTTGCAGACCTAGAGAGAGTCCTTGACGAAGCCGAGAAGGACAATCCCGAGAAGATATTGGTCATCACAGATGGAGTCTTCAGCATGGATGGAGACATCGCACCACTCGATGGTGTTGTCAAAGCCGCTGAACCTCACGGCGCGATGATCTATGTGGACGACGCTCATGGTGAAGCAGTCCTCGGAGAAGGTGGTCGTGGAATCGTATCCCACTTCAAACTGACACATGAGCAAGTACACTTCGAGATGGGAACTTTCTCAAAGGCCTTTGGAACAATGGGCGGTCACGTGTCAGGCAGTCGTGATATGGTAAATTACGCACTGAACAAGAGCAGGTCATGGCTCCTCAGTGGATCGCATCCCCCAGCAACTGCAGCTTCTTGCATTGCAGCTATCGATGTTCTTGAGACCGAACCTATTCATGTCAAGACACTCTGGGAAAACAGAGAGTACTTCGTAAAGGGTCTAAAGGACATGGGTTACGACACTGGATTCAGCCAGACACCAATCATTCCAGCAATGACCGGTGAAAGCTCAAAGGCTGTTGCACTAAGCGATGGACTATACGATGAAGGCATTCTTGCACTACCAATCGTCTTCCCAATGGTTGCTCGTGACAAGGCTAGAATCCGTAACATAATGAACTCTGGTCTGAGCATGGAGCAGCTAGACATCGCACTAGCAGCCTATGAGAAGATCGGAAAGCGAGTAGGCATCATTTAGAATCAAGATGTGAAGCATCTCACACTGAGATGCTCACTTCTCTACTTTTTTAGTTCCACCTACCAGTTATTCTGAGGACAATATAACAACAGAAAAAGACTGCTGGAATAAATAACAACAGAATTTCAATGAGTAAATCATGACTAAAGGGAAATGTGTAAATTTCACCAAGTCCCACCTGTACAAACCCTAGAATTAGCAAGGGTGAGAAGAGTGGTAGTAAAGACTCCATCAAAGATGCACGAGGTGGTGTCATCGAGTAATTTGCAAATTGCAATGGGAGCCAGAAGAATAACATCGATAATATTGCCCAGTAGAATCCACTTTGAGGTATGTCTAAGAAAATCCCTCCTGAATCTGTCCAACTAGCAACAAGAGGAAAAGGACCAAATGATATGGCATGAATTGTCGTATGGAATCCGTAGGTAACTTCACGGATGCTGGAAAACCAGGGAATGAAAGCAGTTAGTCCAAGTACAATTACAGGAAGGAGTAGGGGGTCTCTCCAAGAAACTCTAGGTTTCTTTTGATTGAAATAGATACGAACCCGAAAAAGGACAAGTGAAAACAACACCATCCCTAGTGAGAGTAGAACGAAATTTTGAGGAGTGATAATGAACTCAAAGATGTGCCAGTAAGGCATCAAGATCTCAGCATTCAGATGATATGTACCACTTTCTGGAATGTGCTCAAATGCATAAGTATCGACATCACTTGAATAAAGTAAATGTCTGGAAAGCGTGTCAATAGATGAAAATCTAATAGTGAAACCATCGTTGAAAGGAGGGAAAAACAGAAACTCTGGAATTTCTGAATCCTGTAAGTAAAGATCATAGATTCTGGAATAGGACAAGAAAGAATTGGACCAGTGATATGTATGAATCTCAAGATGAATCAAAGGTATATTCTGATTGAGAGAGAGCGTTAGTTTCACAGCCTTCATTCTCAGAGTACAGATTGTTGTATAATTCTCAGAAATTGATAGACTGAAAGCAGGGATAGAGGGGATTTCATCACCCCAGGTTGCTTCCATTGTATAGTTCTGAGGTGTCAGATAGAGAGTGCGATTCTGAAATCGTGCATCAAGAACACCATAACTACCTCCACTCTGACGTTCAATTCGAAGTTCCGGATTAAAATATCGCATCCATTTCGTGTAAGGATTAACAAACAATGGTTCTCCATCGGTCGACTGCCAATTCAAGACAACAGGAGAAACGGGAGTATCAAATTCAGCCCAAAGAAGGACATTCCTAAATTCCAGCTCAATGTCGGTTGTGAATCTAACAATAAAATAAGGAATCCAGTAAATAGGATTACTGCATACAAGATCCATATCAGGTTCAACCGAAAAGGTAGTAGCGGTTGTTCCTACAACAACATGAATTGTAGTTCTATAAACCCCAAGTTCCACGCGTATGTCAACATCGGTATTGTTCAGCGTAGACTGTATTGTGATATTAACAACAAATCTACTCACATTATCTGTGACTAAACTAACAGCAATCCCGATTTCATTCTCTAGTGTAACATCATCCTCTAGTGTATAATTCATTACAACGGCTGAAGTCACTGATGGATTGAATTCCCTAGATATAGTATAGTTACTTTCCTCTGGGATTGTAGCTCCATTTGTTACCTCAATTGCTCCAGAAGCACGGTACGGTATAACTGCTAAGAGTTGATTTGAAGTTATCAAAATTAAGACAGTAACCAATATGGCATAGTCAAATTTTGACCTCTTTAATCTTGAAAGAAACGCTTCTTTATCCATCTCCCACGAACCACAGTATAGACTCGCAGTTGTAGAGATATAGATATTGTGATGCGAAAAGGTCAGCAGGTGAATTATCATCACGTAGATTAAGCATATGGAGAGAAAAAGAGATGGTCTGACCATGGAACAGCTAGATATTGCACTAGCAGCCTATGAGAAGATCGGAAAGAAAGTCAATATCATCTAAAACGATGTGGTGGAGCATCTCAAGGAGAGGTGCTCACATCTTCTTTATTTTTTCATTTCCAGATGCATATCTCTAAGGACTCACACTTGCTAGTAGTGCTACTCCTTGGTCCAGTATTACAGAATCCTCGGAACGTGAATAGTATCCTTGCCTTGATAAAATACCTACTACTAGCAACCATATGATAGGTATTAGAAAGATAGACAAAGACCCAGTGTTCAAAGTTAATTGCTGTGCTAGGAAGAAGAAACTTGCAGGAGCAATTAAGACCAGCCCAATTATTGTATCGTACACACGATTGTTTGGGTTGCGAATTTTACTAAAACTCCAGATTAGTGGTAGCCAATATAGAAGTATTGAACAGAATGACCAAATTAGAGCGTACTCAGGTACTCTGAGGATGATAG
>JAUWOU010000100.1 GCA_030612005.1 Candidatus Thorarchaeota archaeon
TTTATACCATGTTCTTCACAGACAAGTTTACCACATAGATTGCAAGCTCTTGATGCAAGGTAATCATTACACAGGTAACACTTTGCTTCTTCACAGCTCAAACAGAGCCCGTTTGATTTTACTAAACAATCCTCGCATACGCGAGCCCCACACATTTTACACTGTGATTCTTGGGAAATATCATCTCCACAGATCTCACAAGATGTGCCATGTGTATAGAGCATATTCAAATTCCTCTCTGCTAAGGGCTTATGAAAACACAGAAATCCTTTGTCATTTTACATTAACTGTAAGCTTTGAGGAATTAGAATGCAACTTAGAGTCTTGGTATATCATGCTCAGCAGTGTGACCCAAAGAAATGTACAGGCATACGACTCGGCAGGATGAAAAAGGGGAAGATCCTCAAGACCATGAAACAGATACCTCCTCGGGCAGTGGTGCTCAATCCAATATCTGAAGTTGCTTTTTCTAAGGCAGATAGAGATGCAATTCTCAAATCAGGTCTTGTCGCTTTAGATTGTTCTTGGAAACAAGCTGAAGATATCTTTGCAAACTCAAGACTTGGCGCTCAGAGAGCTCTGCCTTATCTTCTCGCAGCAAATCCGATCAATACATACAAACCCATCAAATTATCAACTGCTGAAGCTGTCGCAGCTGCTCTCTACATAGCGGGATTCAAAGAAGAAGGAGAAGATACCATGTCAGTCTTCAAATGGGGCCCGTCATTCATCACTCTAAATCAGGAACTCCTAGATGCATATGCAGAGTGTAAAACGAGTGGTGAAATTGTAATAGTGCAAAAGGAGATCATGGACGCTCAGACTAGGTGAAAAAAAAAGCGTGGCTCTGGTCCAGTGAGTAGCCCCAATTATGGATATGCAAACTAGATAGTTCTAATCATCAATCACCATTATTTCATGCAGCTGTTACTAAACCCTAGTTCTTTCTCTTGACCTAACTCTCAGGAAGAGGAGTCCCAATGTTAAGATACCAAATGATAGACTCAAGAGAAGCGCTAACACCCAATGTGGCAAATATACTATTGGAGCAGGAAATGTCGCGCTCCCAAAGCCCACGAGATATGTGAATAAGAAGATGAGAGATATTGCCTGTGCTAGAAGAAGTCGCTTGACAGCATTCCTGAGATTCCAGTCAGGACTACGAACACCGAAAATCGACCGCCCTTTGGCATATAGAACTTCAAATTCACTGATTAGAGCGATGATGATGATATTGAACAAGGGAAAGAACCCTATCAATAGAGTCTGATATGGGAGTGGAAAAGGAGTCTGTCTGAAGCCAAAGACAACATAGATGTCATTCTCACCGATGGACCCTTCGTTAGTATGACCGGCTATGATCAATCTATTATCAGAGTCGAATCGCATACCGCACGGTTCTGACATTTGCCCTAGAACCAGAAAGTCGTACCACTGAAACTCCCCAGAAGTAGAACAGCTGAGCACCAACGTCTGAGGGTGCGGGACAGGGGAAAACAAGGCGGAATAACCCTTTTTGACTGAATCACCTGCTTTCAAGCTTGTTACAGTTCCATATCCAATTATGTTTTCGGTATCATTGAGACCGAAACCATCAATCGATATAGAGTAATACTCTCCTACATCGAGGTCAAAACTGCTAATCTCTTCAAGTTCATAATTGAAACGAGTGACTTGGTTGTAACCTCTCCACGAGTCTGTCGGTGTCACAAACTCATTCGTACCAGTTTCAATCCCTGTCCAAATATAATCTCGCACAGTACGATTCCACATGAGGGTTCCATTCAAGGCGAAAGAAGCCATGCATGAACCGGTGTATGGATGGACTGGATCATCACCTCCATAGATATTGCATCTTACCACTAATCCCTCCTGGGAACTCATCCAGAATGCTGCTACATCAGTCCCGTTCGAGTCAGAAGGACCTTCCCACTCTGTTCGCCACAACTCAAATCCAGAAGAATCTAATTTAGCAATGAGAGTCCTGTGACCTCCATCTCTTAGACTTCCAACAACATAGATTGTGTCATTAGCTGAATCGAACTCCAAACCAAAGAAGTATTTTACTTGAGGCCAGTCATACCATTCATAGGCAAGTCCTGCATACTCAACCTCCCACTCAATAACTCCGTCGGGACTGAGTTTCATTACATGTCCAGTCGTGTTTTCTTGGTTGAAACCTTCAACTCCCGTGATGAAAATGTTGTTGAGAGAGTCGACTTCCACACTCACAAGCATATTGAAGAGCGAGTTGTTCCATGTCTTTGTCCAAATCTCTTCTCCGGAAGAAGAAACCTTCACAATATGGAACCTAGCAGTTGAGGTTTGAGTGTCCTCCATTCTTCCCCCCACTATAATGACATTTCCTTGACTATCTACAGTCATATCTGTGGAAACATCATTATATTCCGATCTGAGGACAATCTCCTTCTCACTCCTAGGGGGGGCAAGTGATCCAGGGAAGTCTACGATAAGAAGAACACTACTGAGAAGCAGTATCATAATGAGGAACAAATAACCAGTAGTCCTCTCCATCGTAATCCATAAGACTATTCACTCAATCACATAAGAATCTAGTTACTCTGGTCCAGGGAGTAACCCTAATTTTGTTCACTTGGTTTCGATAATTGGCAGTATTCGAATTATTAGAAAGACACAAATCAAACCATATTTTTGAATAATTGTCATGGAAGAATGGCTGCAAGAGAATAATGGTTTCGCAAAAGATGATGTAGATATACCATCAATCTCTCGACGAGATTTAGTCATAATCATTGCAGTAGGCATAATATCAGCATCCTTGGGACTGTTCCTTGCAAATCCTGTGAGTCCAATCTTTGAACTTGCTCCTCTGCTCAACTCCGTATATATATATTGTGTCTATGACGTTCGCTACAGGTCTGTTTTCGTTTGTGACGGCGGGTCTTCTCTTTAGTAGCCATACATCACGTCTATATCTCCTGAGAAGAATTGAACGGGTTGGAGTAAAGCGAGCTTATTTGATTCGCACTCTTCATACTTTTATTATCACAAGTGTATTTACGCTCATCATTACAATCATTACATTCATACAACCTAACTATCCGGGTATTGTTTTCCTTCCATCAGTTCTAGGTGCTTCATTGATAGTATCTATTTGTTTGGCTTCAATAGCTGTTGCTATAGCTAACATTACGGATGATTCACGAATATGCGTAGTACTTGGCTGTGCATCAACTTTTTTAATTGCGACTGTTGCAGGCGGGACTCCAGAACACATCTCTTTTAGATATTCACTCACCAGGAACTTAGCCCTTCTGAGTCCCCATAATATTGTTAGAGCGTTGGCAGTTCAATTTAGTGGTTATCAATTCGAGTCTAACAACGATATGGTGGGATACCTGGGATTCTCCGTTTCAGCAGAAGGTTTCGCTGTTGCCCTCCTGACACTAATCTCAATCTCAATCGTGTTATTACTCACGGGACAAAGAGCTCTATCTAAGAATTCCACTCGCTGGCCAATCCTGAAAGGTATGATTCCAATAGATGAAAAATGGGATGCTTCAGATTCTGCTGAAAAGCTTCAGGAAATCAATCGAATCAGACGTGGGTTAAGACTCCAAAGAGGTCTGACAACAATACTTGTTTGTACCATTCTTATTTCGATGGTTGTTGGTGTGTCGATACACAGCGCATACATAGCGAATACCACGACATTCATTCATTATGAAACTCAAGGCAATTCAGAGAACATTCCAGTAGGCTCTTGGCGCATATTTGAGGTTGATGTTATTCCTCCATATCCTGGACTCTTCAATAAGCTTCTTTTCAGATGGACTATCGTAACTCTGGGTAATACTTCAGGTACTGTGAGCATTTTTACTGGTATAATTGAGATGAATTCAACAGAATTTAATTTGCTGGAAGAAACCAGTCGTCTTGAATTGGTACATGATCGGTTAAATCAAAGTTCAGGTTCAGGGGGCGGAATAGGTACAAATCTAGAAGAATCCTATGGCACATACATCTGTGTTATGAAGATTGTATCAGATGCAAATCCCTCAGAGAATAGCTATGTCGAAGTTGAGCTACTTATTATCCAAGAGGCTCTGTAACGAATAGATAAGCAGCTATTAAGTCCTAGGTTTAACTGCTTGATGCAGATCTAGTTTATTGAAAGTGTGGCTCTGGTCCAGGGAGTAGCCCCAATTTTGTTCTGCCCAAATCAGTTACCCGAAAAGGAATCTTGATTCAGTGGATTCATTTTTTCTTAATCATCCTGACCAATTCTTCAAATAGACTTTCAATATTTTCTCCGGACTTAGCTGAAACTTTCTTGTATAGTGTTGGGATACCATATCGGTTGGATAGGTCCTTTGCCATCTGTTCTCCCCTCTTGGAGTAAATTGTTGAATGCGGATTCTCTCTCCTATCTACCTTATTCCCCACAATTGCAATCGCTGGTAGGTCATGACAATCCTTGCAGAGTTCTTTAAACAATTTCTTTAGTAATTCGAAACTTTTCGGATTTGTAATGGTGTATACAAGTACTATTCCCTGCACTTCATTGAGTATATCTTTGAGTGGTCTTTCAGTTGAGAATCTAATTGAATCATATCCAAAACCATAGTTATCAAACAACAATGTGTCCCAAATAAATAATTTGTAATCTTGACTATCGATTCTTGTATCTTTCAAGTAGACATCTATAGGTTCATCTTCAGTAACTATCTCATATTTGTCAAAGACAAATCTTTTCACAATGCTGGATTTTCCGCAAGCGTATGGGCCCCAAATTAGAAGTTTAATGACCTTAGATTCATGAAGATTGCTAACATCCAATTTTATATCGAATTTTGCTAGTTCCTCATTGAATGTACCAATGACATGGTATTCGACTTCGGTTTTGCTATCACATGCCTCAACTAATTTTCTTCCATAGTACGTTTCATTCAGAGACTCGATGTTGACAAAACCTTTTTCGTTAATCTTGAGGGACACTGATTCGATTTCTTGTTTTCGCGATTCCACGATTGTAGTGATGAATCTAGCCGCCTCAGTGTTCTTCATCGCAACTATATCTAGGTCAAATGTTGACCCTCCTAAGAGAATCTGTTTTTCTAAAGCTGCTATAACACCAGAATATACGTCAATTCTGCCATCTTCGAAGTTTACCGTATCTGGTAGTAATTTAATAAAAAAGTCAATAGATATCACTAAACCTCTTAGTTCTTCCATATCTAGAGTGCTGGCAACAAGATAATTTGGTAGTCCAATGAGATGTTTCCCGAGAGCAGACCAACCTCCTATCTTAACAATCTCAGATGCTGCTTTTCTATTTGGCACATTCTTGATTCTGCCTTTCCGTGATAAGACCTGAAGTACCTCATGAATAATCGATGGATTGTGGGTCTTCATGAATGTCATAATCTGTATTGCGCAATCATTGTCTGCAAATACAATCGAATCTGTGAACTCGTAACCTGGTTGTTCTGAAAACCACCAATGGTCAATATATTCTGAAATTTGAAGTGGAATCCATTCCTGTTTTGATTCCGGATATGGAATCTCCTCAAGTGTGCGTTCTAGAAGAACAATCTCAATACTGGAGGAAGTATTATGTTCTTCTTTAGCTTGGTTCATAAATTCCAAAGTATCCTCAAGGATTTGTGTAACTATCTTCCGATATTCCTCTAGATCCTCCTCAAAACAATTAGCAGATTCGACAACAGCAAAAACAGAATAGTTGTCTGAAATCAAACTCATATTTGAATTTCCAATAAACTGTAGGCACTTCCCATCTGTAAAAACTGATTCCCCTAATCCAACTTCTGCTGCAATAAAATTGATTATCATTTCAAAAGAGATGGGATCTGGAACATAGGTAATTTTGAGTATTTCTTCAAATTCTCCATTCCATATAGTTCCTTTCAGATATGAAATAGATCGTACTTCCGGGATTAAGTTTCCATTGGATTTCTTAGACATGGATTCTACCACTCTGGATTCTTATTTTCTCAAACAATTCATTTCCTCTTGAATAGAATGATGACTATAACCAGTGTACCAATCACTCCAATACCCAAGAAAATAAAGAGAGTTGAATCAAGCTCTCCAGAACTTGTTGTGTGAACCGCGGTGCTTTGGGTAGATGATGAAGTCACTTCATCACCAATCACAATAACATTCACTATATCTGTCGCTTTGTTGTCACTGGTATCATAAACATCTATTCGATAAACATGCAGACCTGACTCAAGTCCATTAATGGGTACAACTATTGGAGCACCATTCAAATCTTCATTCACTAACAACGTATCATTCCTATAGATCTCATACCTATCTAGGCAAAGTCCACTAGGAATCCACGTAATGTTATGGTCTATGGTTCCAACGTCATATACAATGTCAGCTGGGTGATCAATCAAAGGCCTAATGGAGTAAGAAAGGACACTAGTAGTATTTTCTGTTACGATGATTCTTTCTGAATTCACAGATCCATTGTCTGTACTAATCATCAGCAAACTCAAGACTAGAAGTAAGAATGTGCAACAAAGAAGTCCGCGACTTTTCATCATCAACAATAATTCCCTCGAAATTTAGCATCCTAAGAAAAGCATAAGCTTTCCTACACTCGCTTTATGCAATAACATGGAGTGACCTTCTCATGTACCCTGCAAATATCAAGAGGGTGAGTCCAGATGCCTCACCTAAGCTGGTGAATGAGAACCATGGAATGTAGTAAAGAAATGAGAGCATACCCATCCAAAATAGAACAACACCAAGTAGAAGAAAAGAGAAAGAGATTCTCTCTCTCATCAAATTCTGTTTCAATCGTACTTCACCAGTAACTTCTCGATATCTCACGAAAAGAAGACCACCTATGATTACGAAAAGAGCGCCGATAGGACCAAAGAATACCGAGTAAAAACTAGCTTGCGCCGAGCTCCAGTCCATTATTGCAATTCCATCCAGTATGATTCCAAAGCATATGATGCCAAATCCTGTAAAGAAGAAAAACGGGAAAGAATTACTGATACTAATTCTAAGATTATCTAAATTGACGAAACCCAGATGTGCAGCAAAAATGGGGAGAAGCACCAGAGTGCTGACTACTTGAAACAATAACAGTGGCATATGAGCGATTGAATACGGGATGAACCAAATATTATCTGAAATAGGAAAAATACTGTAAGTGTTTGGAATTCTCAGCATTAGTAAGAAATCTGTGATAAGATACAGCAGCGAGCCAAGCACTAAGATATACCCCGTCATTTTCGAAAATGTACTTTTACTTATTTTTGAAGATGGATTCAAAAAGGTAATCCCTGAGATGATGAAAGAAATGATTGTCAGATGAGCAAGAATAAACCACTCCGGATATACTGATAGAAATTCAGAAGAATCGGTAAATCGATAATAGGAAAGCCCGATAAGCGTGTTCCATGGAGTTGGATACAGAAACCTCCATACAATGTTCAATCCCCAAGAAATAGAAGTAATGAGTAGGAATCTATCGGACCATTTTCGATAGAGGTAGAGGAATCCTAGTGTAAGAAGAATATCGCGTAGACTTACAATTATCCACAACAGCGGGGACACTACGTCTGTGATGAACAGATGGTTGATAGAAAATCTCTCTGTGACATAGTAATAATACAACCCTGCGCCAATCGCAATCAAAAAGGTGCCTACTAATCCTGACAATACCATGTAGAAAGGTAGACTCTTCTTTTCGATTCCTAGATCAACAGATTGTTGTTCCATAACCGGTTTCAGTTTAGGTTTCTCAGTTATCTCTGGAGGAACCGAAGGTTCAATTAGTTTCACATCAAGACCGATTGCTCTAGCGCACTCACTACAGAGTTCTTTCCCTTTACTCTTCACTATGCATTCGTTACAAAGGGGTTTTCCACACCAAGAACAACTAGTTACTGCTATTCTGTCAGAATGTACATGACACGATTTTTCCTGGAAGTTATCCATCTAAAATCACCAGATTCTTAGTTTGAAAGATACATGCTTATTTTTTCATAGTGTTTTACAGAGCTGACCAAGGGAAACGAACAGACACACGATGGATACTACAAGTCCTATTAGAGCATTCGTTGGAGAATATACCCACGTGCCCATACTATTTATCATCTCTTGCAATGTAAAGAACATAAAGCACGCTACACCCGCTCCAAGTAACGCTAATAGTGCTCCAACTTTTCTTAATTTTATTGGTGAGGTGAAAATGAAACAAGCCCCTCCAACGACTAGGAATGGACCACACATTGAAGATAGATCTCCAAACATGTTAGGTTTCAGTAAGAGCTCAGATAGAATCCACAGTCCAAATGCTATGAATAGAAGCATGTAGATAATATCCTTGGGACTTCTTGTAATGGCGTATTTCTTTTCATCAGAGCCTGTATCCGTGCTGACGGCATCTTTATTGTTTTCCATGTGAATATCTGACATTTTTCATACACAACTTTCATCAATTTAGCTAGCGAGTATAAACTAGCCAAGAACATCAGGACGGAAGAAAAGGAAAAGTGTTGTTTCTCGCCTTCCTCTGTAGAATATGTGGAAGTCAGTAAATATCGATCACCCATTACTGGAGGTCATTCAGCATCGCTCTACTTGCAATATAGACTGGTCAGGTCGATTTATATCTCCGTTTCATGGTGGATAGAATATGCGAGCTTGGGCAAGTAATCGCAGACTGGGCATTGGTAGAACGGATGACTATGACATTCAATACCTTCCATGAAATTCACATTCAGATGCAGGTTTCATACCCTGTGCAGATTCTCACGATACTAAGTACAGCTAGTACTATAGTAGTCATCATTCTTATTGTATACTTAATTCGAAGAGGTCCCACAAATTCTGGAAATCCCAATGCAGTGAAACAGATTCCTGGTGATACCGAAGAATTGTTTCTCCAGATTAAAGATTGGGGATTTGAGAAACATAAGACCCTCCTTGCCAGTTTTCTTCTCGCTGATGAATGTACGATAATCATTCTACTAATTACAAGCTTGAAGGAAGATGGTTTTACTGTAAATACTGAAAGTAGCCAGCTAGTGGTAACTGGAGACGGTGGTTGGAGAAATAAACACCAGATCTCAGAAGCAACCGGCCTATCACAGAGAAAAATCTACCACAAGAATGGAATCATTGAACGTTTAGCCAAATTGAGTCTTTTAGAGATACGGGATAAAGATGGTTGGGGTCGTCAAACTAATCAGTACCGTGCTAACATTACTCATACCTTGGTGAAATCAATTTATGCTGCACTACTCCGATCGGAAATCTAAATCAAAAATATCTCTACTTTGCAATATCTGGGAGAAGCTAAGTCGATACTGATGTTTTTGCTTTCCCCACCTAGACTGTGAGGGACGTTTTTCGATGATTCTCTGTTCAATGAGTTTCTCCATGATGCCATATTCTTTGTAGATCTGCTTTTGCGAAACTCCACTCAGCAGGTGAATATTGTACTTATTTCTCCACCCCAAATCTTCCCTATTGATTCTTTGATTTGTCCTTCTCTGTAGATCTTGGAATACCGCAATGATTAGTGACGTTATGATTGCACGACAAATTCCAGCTGTATCACCATGATTCATCCCTTGTGATAAACTGACTTGGGGAATTATTTCAGATTCAAGATTGTCTGTTTGCTGAATTTCTGAGTGCGTCATCTTTTTGACCTGCCTTCGGCTGACTGAAGTTACCTTGCTTGTTCTGCAATGGGATTCTTTTCAGGAGGAGGTCCCCCCTCCCAAACCGATTGCCCGGTTCACAAGAACCAAGGAATACTGTATGTGAAAAAAAGTATAGGTCTTTTTCTCCGCAAATTCCGAACTATTATAATGCTTATTTTTAACAAATACGAGTTATGGTTACCAATATGCACTGACAAAGCATGGAGAATACCAATATTCCTTTTCTTATAATTTGAAGCGAATTAGTTATCTTTTTCTAACCCTTCTACCAATTGAAGGGTATAGTTGATGTACTTGAAGATTGGGCGACGTCAGTATCTAGCAATAGCATTTTTTGCATGTATCTTGTTAGCAATTAGTCAGTCGATTCCAAGTACGCTAACTTCTTTTCCACACTCTAATACTAACTCCAAACACTCTCAACAACTGCAATCGAGTCAAGTGATTGAAGAACAGGTGCTCTTGGTAAGTGAGTGGATTGTAGTCGAAGCTGGTGAGGACCTCTTTATCGATAATTCTACGATCGTATTCATTCAAGATGAAATAGCAATTAATGTTCGGGATGGGGGCAATCTTGTTATTCGCGACTCCCTTCTTTACTCCTACCCAAGTTGTTCATGGTGGATATCTGCTGAGAGTGGAGCTGAATTACTGATTGAAAGGAGTACACTCACTGGTTCTGGAACTGAAAATCAAGCCGGAATCAATATCTGGTGTGATGATGCAATTATCGAAGGCTGTCATATCTCGGAATTCGGTGGTGACAACATCAATGTTGGTGATTGTACAGGTGTTCGAATTCAAAACAATGTTGTGACTAATAGTGCATGGGAAGGCATCAATTTTGCTCGAACAACGGATTTGATTATCTCAGGTAATCAGATTTCAGATACAGGGTACTGCGGAATATATGGTACAGGTTCGGAGAATGCAATTATCAGTGAAAATACTATATCTCATACAACATATTCCGGAGTGTGTTTAGATCATACTTCAGCATCTAGGGTACAAAGCAACAATTTCTCCGAAACCTTTCAGGATGCTATATCCATAGGGTATTGTCATGCTATTACTGTTGATGAGAATATTGTCTTTTCAAGTTCTGGATGCGGAGTTCTATCAATATGGTCTACAAATCTACATATTGAAAACAATGAAATCCGAGAAACCGCTTACGATGGAATTAACCTCATCAGTCATAGTCAAAATATATCGATAATCAATAATCAGTTCTATGACATCTATTCTTGTGCAGTGGCTGCAGTTTCATCGAGTGAAATTCTCTTGTTTGGAAATCTCATGAATAACATACGTATCAATGGATTCTATGGTCTAGATGACTCTGAAAATATCACACTTATTTTGAACACTGTTTTGGCTTGTGCAAATGGATTCAAGTTCCAAGACGTTCGGAATGTTGAGGTAGTTGGTAATTTTGTTAATGAATCGGTTTATCATGACATAAGAGTTGAAACATGCTGGACCGGACTCGTCTATTTGAATGCCTTCTGTAGTTCTGATATTAATGTGGGATTAGCTACTACTAATCTCTTTGATTGGGATAACGGAACACTAGGCAATTATTGGATGGACTACGATGGCGAAGATGAGGATCAAAATGGAATAGGTGACACCCCCTACGAAATTAGTTATGGGTATCAAGATAATTATCCACTAATGAGTTTGGATCCAATACATGATTTCCGCACCAGTTTCAACATCTCAGCATACTTCTGGAATGCAGATGAAATCACCAATGAAACTGTAACAAATACTAGCACTGTCGACACCCAAATAGAAACACTCTTGGTTTTTAATGCTTCAATACAGATGTTCTGTGTTGGAGTTCTATTGATAATCCTCAAGCGTAGATATGCCACGTAAGCAAAGTTGTTGATTTTACAAAAAAGAAAGAGATGAAAGAAAAAAGAAGGTTTATGCTTTTCTTCCCTAGTTGAACTCCAGTATCTTCTATTTGAATCCATTCACAAGTAAAGG
>JAUWOU010000010.1 GCA_030612005.1 Candidatus Thorarchaeota archaeon
AAAGGGGAGTCCGTGGCCGACTCTTATGACCAGACTTTACTTGTGGAATTTGCGAGGAGTGAAGACCCAGCCATGGTAAATGCCGTGGAAACACCGTCTGTTATCACACCTACTGGTGCGTGTGAGCCAATGCAGCGGACAGAAGCCGAGTCCCATCGGAGGAACGATGTTCCAGTGAAGAGGGGCAAAGATTGCGACAATATTACTGACTCCGGTCAGGAACAAGCTGGTAACAGCAGTCGTGAGAAAGGTGGAACACAGAAATTTCTTACAGTTCACTCACAATTGGAAGAAATGGGTTTTCAGGACTCGTCAATTGATTCAATTGTTTTCATACACGCTGAAATCCATGCAATATAGGAGTTGAGTGCTGCACGCATTGCAGTAAGATCATTAGCGACAATTTCAACAAAGAGGGACGAGCCTTTCACAGAAATAGTTGTGGTTGCTCTCTCTGAAGGAATGGATTCAGTTTCAGGTAATAATGCAGAATAGAGAATCTTTGCTATGTGCTCAGATTCTAACGGTATCTCAATTATGGAGTTTCCTTTGACATCACTCTGACTCATTTTCACCTAATCTCCTAACCGAGCTTACTCGAATTCTTGGACCAATTTCGGACAAATCTTTCGTATTATATTGAGTCCAGAGAATTTTTTCAGAGGGAGCGTCCTCAAACCAGAGTAATGCTCTATTTTTCTCTGTCCGACTTTCAGAAGGATCAGGATATTCCTTGATGTTCAAACTCAATAATGTAGCAAAATCCCTAGCAAGGTTCCACACTCGTTCGCTGCTTCCACTCTTAACTCCAACACCCTCGATAGTCCCCACCCTTCCCTTGTTTGATGGGTCTATCTCACGACGAAGGAGCGCGCTCTCAAGTCTTAACTTTAAAATCTCATCACCCTGTGGAGAGAGAACTGTCAACTCGCCAGGGTTACCTCTCCAAATAGAAATTATGAGAGCTGCTTGAGCACCAGATTGATGAATTCGAGAAGTAAGTTCAGTAAGCCCCATTCCACCACGATTGAAACGCTCTGTTCCAGGAAGAACTAACGAAAGGTCACGTGCAAAAGTACGGACTCGGTTAGAAGTCCGTCGCGAAGTTGTGATAAGAAGCCTCGGCAAATCAATTCGGCTCAAGATTACTCTTCTACTTCTAGGGGTTCTTCGACATCCTCAGATGTATCCTCAGATGCTGAAACTGTTTCTGCATCGAGAACAACCTCTTCAGCTTCTTCTTCGATATTAGGAAGGAATTCAAGAACATCTTCAACGCCCTCATCATCACGGAGGGCTAAGAAATCTCCAGCAATCCTCTGAGCTATTGCTCTCTTTGCTGCCTTTCCAGCATCAGTGAATGGAACGTAGGCACCACCTGCGAATAGCAAATCGCATTTCTTACATATCCAGAGACCTACAGCCTTTCTCTTGAGTGCTCTTGTAGCACATGCTGGACAACGAGTAGGCTCTTTCCTTTTATTCTCTATCTCAAGGACTCGACGACGAAGTTTAGCGCCGTACCTTGCTCCGAATCTACCAGTGCTACCAACCTTTTTGGTTCGTGCCAATTTAATTATCTCCTTGTAATGGCTTATGTTTCATGTGTGAAACATGACTTATCTCTGGAACCTAACAGTCGCCCGTTTGCTTCTCTTATTAGCCTTACGTTGTGAAGCATAGATAGGGGATACTCCCGAATATCAGGAGCATCCCTCTAGATTTACTCGACGTCTTTTACTGCCTCGTCGATTATTGCCTTGATGGTTTTTGAACTATCAAGAGCCATTCCCATGGCCTGGTCCACAAGATCAAGTGACATCGGACCGCTTCCTCCACCCTTCTGAAGAGCCGTGAAATTCTCATTCTGGTCTACAGCCATTGTAAGTCTGCAGTCTTGAACAAATTCCTCTCTGAGATTAGCGTCGATTACCAGACTATCACCAAGCTTTGATACTGTGTGTTCGATAGCGATGTTTTTGATTGGAAGTTTCAGCATTTTGCCAGTAGCAACTGCTTTACCATCTTCCATCTTCATCTCAGAATATTTGGTAGTCATGAGTGCGGCATTCACTGCAATTGATGATGCATCGATAAGATTACCATCGTATTCCAGTGGATAAACATCCGCGAATACCATGAAGACTTTCTTGCCTTCTTCAATACAGAGAGCTTCTACATCTACAGTTCCTGATTCACGAACACCACGGTCAACAACTCTAGCAAGCTCAATAGCGCCTTCCTTTGGAGGACCTAGCTCGAATAGTGGTGAAGCAATTGGGGACAGCTCTGCAGTTACCATCATAACTCCCTTATTAGGAGAGTCAGCATAGGGTTCGCCCACTAGGACCTTAACACCTGCGACAACACTGGTGTCACCCAGTCGTACGAGTGCAGATCCTTCTGCCTTTGCTGGTACTACATTAGCCTCAATCGTAACCTCACGATATTCACCAAATTCACGTCCATCGAGCCTTTCACCCTTTTTGATAAGGTCATGAATGAACTCACGATCAATGTGACCGATTGTTTTTGAACTAAAATCACCCATATTATTCATCCCCCATTATTTCAGCATCTCCGAGATCTGTTTCGAGATCATCCTCAAATTCTTCACCATCACTATCCGAAGTTTTCTGGACATAGACTCGTTTTAGCGCATCTTTCTGAAGCTCGTGCAAATATTTACAGGAGTTAATTCCCATTTGCATTGCCTCGACAAGTTCCTCTCTTTTGAAGAAACCATCTTGCTGAAGTAATGTGATCTCATCAGTCTGGGGCATAATTGCCATGGGGACATCGCCCTGACCGTATTTGTCTTCTTCATCACCCAGATCTACAAGTAACTTACCATCTGCTTTACCGACAGCTACTGCGGGCACCAGGCTCCTCATAGGAATACCTGCATCTGCTAAAGCAAGAGATGCTGCATTGATAGCTGCACAACGGGTTCCACCATCAGCCTGAATGACTATAATGTGAACGTCAACTACAGATTTTGGAAATTCTTCAAGGAATAGTGCAGGTTTGAGAGCATTTGCGATGACCATTGAAATCTCCCTTTCCCTCCGTGAGGGAGCAGGTCTCTTTCTGTCAGGTACTGAAAATGTAGCCATTCTGTAAACTACTCTAAGATACGCTCTATCATTGAGAGTCAAATGTCTTGGATGTAACTCTCTAGGTCCATAGACTCCTGCAATGATGTATGTCTTTCCTTGTCTGATTGATGCAGAACCATTAGCCTGCTTCAACACACCAACCTTTAGCTCAATTGGTCTAAGCTCATCGGGTCTTCGACCATCTATCCTCAAGCCCTCTGGACTAATTAGAAAATCGGGCTTTACTTCTGGACTCATTACTCATTCACTTCCTCTGTTTCTGGTTTATCATCTGATTCAATTACTACGTCAGTCGAAACTTCAGGTTCTGGTTTTTTTTCAACCACTTCTTCTGTTTCATCTGCCGCTTCAGGTTGTGGCTTTATTTCAGCTTCTGGTTCAACCTCTGGTTTTGGCTCAGTAGCCTCACTAACTTCAGTTTCAGGCTTAGGAGCCGGTTCTTCTTCATCTACAGTTTCAATTTCCGTACTTGGTTCTTCAGAAGGCTCTAAATCTTTCAGTTTTGCAACATCTTCTGCAAGCATTTTACTAATCCTATCAGTTAGATTAGATGTGTGTGCCTGAGCTTCAATCATCCTGAAAGCTTTGATTGCCAACCTTACTCTTGCAATATCTGGAGATTTAATCCAAATACGTCCATTTTGACCTACAACAGAATCAATTTTCAAATGATCATTAATCATGTTGATCATTGATCCACTTCTACCAATGATACGGGGTATCTTTGCAGGACTAACTTCAAGAATCATTCCGCCTTCCAAGACTTCTAGGCCTCTCTCCCTCATTGAAAGGAATGGACCACTCTGTCTGTCAAAAGCAGAAATCTCTGCAGAGACTACATCACCTATATCCATGTATTCTGAGATATCATCGGAGTAAGGTCTTCTCAGTGCATTGTTTGCATGAAGCGATGCACCATAAGGACCACCGATGTCAATCTTCCAATTATTCCCAGCCACGATTTTAATTGTACCAATGACTAGGTCACCTTCCTTTGGGATGTAGGCACCATCAAGTGCAACAACTCTAACGGTGTTACCTTTGAGCTCCGCCAACCCCATAAGTGAGGAATATATTTTACCGCCCTCATCGTAGGTACCATTTGATGGGCGATACCTGCCTTCTGCAAGTAATTGCCCGGGTACTACGACCTCGCGTTTTTGAAAGTATACTGCCAATTATTTGTTCCCTTCTGTAATATCTTTTCAATCTTCATTTCTTATTGTATAGGGATCTAATTATCTAACGACCTCTATTCGGATCTGCCCTTTCGTGAGTTTATTCAGCTCGTCATAGAGCTCTTGCCTCTTCTGTGCAGGAAGCTCAACCAAACCACTCCATGACCCATCTAAATTCCAAGATTCAGATTTAGTAACTCCAGCATTAGCAACTAGATTGTACCCTTTCCCAGCATAGGTAGCAGGGATTGTTATCTGTAATTTTACACTCTCAAAGGAAATTGGGATTATCACTCTAAGAGATTTAACAACACTTGGAATTTGTTCATCTACACTGATGAACGGTTCAACACGGACCTTGGCCTCTTCCATTGCTTGTCGAATGCGATCTGGAGGATGAGGGTGGCCTGTTTGAGGGTTCATTGCGCGTTTTGAAATATGCTGTATGATTGTTTCAGTCTTCTCTTCTACAAGCTGTACTCGCTGTTCATGTGTGAGTCGGAACTCTCCTTGTTTGATTATTACCGGAGCAATATCAAAAACATCACCTGAACCGAAAGCATCCTTGACCAAGCTATCTGTAGCACGCTCTCCTCGTTTAGCATCCTCATATATTTCAAATGATTTGAGAATATCCTGGATTGGAATATCTTCACCTCTTCGATAGTTGAATGCCAAATCTGGGTCGACAAATATTTCGAATCGAAGATGGCCTTTCTTTATACCAACAATAACTGCGTCAATATCAACCCATTTCTCACCGGATTTTTTTCCACCCATCATATGATATCAACTCCTATGCCTTCTTACCGGGTTTGGAGGGGTTAATGTATCCCTCAATCTCGGTTCGTGTAAGTTTCTGGAATTTTCTTGTTTCCAAAGGAATTTTCGCGATTTCAACATTGTCAGCAGTAAGGTCTGTTTCACTAGCTACACGAAGTGCTCCAAGGGCAATTTCAATAGCTTCAGAGAGTGATTTGTTTCTTGCATAGTGCTTCTCAAGATATTCTCCAGCTCTTGCAGTGCCTTTTCCTATTATTGCTGCAAGGAATCCCCAATATGTTCCAACAGGATCAGTAACAAAGAGTCGAGGTGTATTGTCATGGTCAACGGACCCAATAATCATCGCAACACCATAAGGTCGCGCACCACCACCCTGTGTAAATTCAGCTTTCTTGTCACAGATATGTTCAGCAACCGCTTCACCTGGTACTGGTTCCTCATAGGTTAGCCAGTAAGATTGTGCTTTAATACGAGCCTCATAGATGAGTTTCCGAGCATCAGCCATTAAACCAGCAGTAGCGACGCCAACATGGTCATCAACCTTTGAAATCTTCTCAACACTATCAGGTTCTTGAAGAGGCTGAACTCGCTTTTCTGCAAGTAATATTACACCATCATCAACAAGAATGCCAATCGAGGTTTCTCCAAGCTCCACTGCTTTCTTTGCATACTCTGCAGCGAATATTCTTCCATCTGGGCTAAAGATGCTTGTACTCATATCATAGCCCTGTCCAGAGATTCCAAACATAATGTATTCCTCCAAGAAATCATCAGAACTCTTTGGAAGTCAGAGCCTCACAAAGTGGGCTTAGTCTGACAGTTCCAATGGGTCGTAAAGACTCCTATACTTCAGCCATAGGCACAGATGCCTTCAGGCTTAAACCAAAATCGCTGGCCTAACCTCATAAAGCTTCTGGTATATTCTAGAAATTACTTCTGGTCTGATAAGTTGCTAGATATAATTCAGCAGCAATTACTCTTGAAGTAAGTATAGGTACACTACAAAGCCAAGGGAAAGCACTGCTGTTACACCGCTGACTGCAGTTCCAAACATGACCCAAGATATAGCAACTACGATAATGAATACCGAGATAACTTCCATCCATCCAGCTCGGATTCCTGAGAGAAACAGTTTCATGTTAATCACAGTAACGGATAAGAAAATGAACATCCCTAACATAGCAAGTGCTTCTATCATTAGTGTAACATATGGATTGAAACTATTGATAGCACCAACAATGCTTGTATCGATGATGTCTGGAAATGACCATGCCCAAAATGCAAGTCCAACAATTAGGAAAACCACTGTAAGTATAACTGTAATCACAGCGGAACGTATCGTTTCACTTCTTTCTGGGACATCATCGCTCACTGTTGTTCACACCGACCTTGGAAGTCGAGAATTTATGTTTCACTCTTAAACATACCGACAGATTGATTGTTGTCCTTAGGGAGAAACTAGTTCATCAATGTTCATGACCATCTTCATGCTCATTTGCCACAGCTTGATTCCAAGTTGTATTCAAATCGTCAGGTGATAGATTGAAATCATCAATTTCAACATCTACTCTATCTCTCACTCGCTTTATCTGAAGTGCAAGAATATAGGACAGAGCTGCAAGAATACCTGCAATCGCACTCGGAGAAACAAAGAGAACAAATGATGCAGCTATCCCAACTAATTCTGCAAATAGAGCGATTAGGAAGACAGCAAAAATAACACCACGAACAGATTTTACTAGTTCATTTGAAGCTGCTGCAGGCGCAACCATTATTGCATAGACAAGTATTGCTCCGACTGCCTTAGTTGCTAGTGCAATAGCTAAAGCAGAAACAATAAGCATCAAGTAGTGATATGCACGAGCGTTCATTCCATGAGCAGTAGAACCTTCCATATCAACACTGACATAGACGAACTCTTTATTGAACATCAGCGTGATAACTGCTAGAAGTAACGTTGTACTTCCTAGCATGATTATGTCCAGATCATTGAGGAGAAGGATATCTCCAATCAAGTATCCCCATATCAGAGGCACTTTGTAAGGTGGAATGTAGTACATCAAAAATACTGCGAAACTCATAGATAGAGCGAATGAAACTCCAACGGCGACCTCCATCTTCTGTGTGATTCCAGATTCACCAGCATAACCAGTGAATGCAGCGACTAGAATACTGAACAGAAGAGCTCCCAGGATTGGGTCAAACCAAGGGACTAAACCTGAATCCTGTAAGAAAATTCCCAATGCAGCACCCCCTAGAGCTGCGTGAGCAACCCCAGAGGCCATGAATGAGAGACCTCTGAATACTAAGAAGGTTCCACTTGCAGCTGCAATTATCGCGATCATAATAGATGCAAGTAACGCTCTCTGAATGAATGGACTCTCAATGATTATCTGAATGATATCAATCATGGCGATCAATTCCAGAGTCGTGAGTCATGCAGTATCGATGGCCAGAGTGTTCAACAATCCTTGCAGTTGGTCCATAGACTTTCTTGATCAATTCAGGGTCCATTATACTGCAAGGTTCACCAAGACCAATTACTGTATTCTTCAAAAGAAGCACATCTTCAACAAGAGTATGAATTGGGTTCAAGTCATGAGTAATCATGATGATACTCACATCATTCTCCTTGTGATATCTTCCCAAAGCTGCGACGATGAGGTCCTGGCTCTCAACATCAGTCCCTGCTAAAGGCTCATCCAGAACAAGGATTGATCCCTCACCTGCCAGCGCTCTGGCAACTAAGACTCGCTGTCTTTGACCTCCTGAAAGTTCAGGAAATGGTCGTTCCCATAGCTCTTCCATATTCACTTGTTGCAGTGCATCTTTTGCAGCTGCAATGTCTTTTGAGGTGGCAAATCTTGGAGGGAGCTTTTTTAACAATCGACCCATCAAGACAATATCCTTTACTTTCACTGGCACTGTATGATCGATACTATCTCTTTGGGGAACGTATCTAACTAACTTTCGAATCTTTCCTGATTTTTTCTGTGAATCGTACCCCATCACTTTGATGGTACCCCGAGAGGGCTTGATGAGTCCGAGAGCAGTCTTTACCAAAGTGGATTTACCCGAACCATTAGGACCGATAATTGCCATAAAACTTGGGGATTTGATTTCAAAGGACACATGGTGAAGTGCAAGTGCACCATTCGGATAACGGACAGCCAAGTCATGAGTTTCAATCAGAGGTGTTGTAGACATCATTTCCCGCCTCCAACAATACTAACCTCAACTTTCATCACTTTCTTCTGAGAACGTATCTTCTTGAGAAAATCACGGACTTTTTCAGCATTAGCAGTCAAAATCATAACTTCGGTACAATTTCCTTCAGTAGTGTGTGCATGAATAGTTGCTGCGATGAATTCACGATATTCGTGCTGAACAGAGCTGATGTTGTGACCTTGTCCTTTCTTATAGTAGACAGCAGTTATCACTGCTGTAATTAATCCCTGAACTAGCTCTACATTTCGATGCTCTAACATCAAGGCTTGTACAGCATGTCTCACAACCTCAGAGCGGTTTGAAAATTTCCCTTTTACTTGAAGGAACTCTAACTCTGCAAGATCTTCTTCTGTCATTGATACAGCAACAATTGGCATTAATCAGCACCACAAATATTTCTTAGTTAGTAACTATTTACATAACCTTAATAACTTATTTTTTAAGGAGTCTAATTGGTTGAGTGTTTCGACCGTTTGAGGTTCTGGTGAGATTACGTGAATAGAAAAAGAGCTGTTCTGATTCCAATAGCATTGCTATTACTACCCCTCATCATGAGTGGTATAACGACAGAAGTTGAAGCACAAATTCAACCAGTTCACGAGGTGGCAGTATCTGTAGCTTCCCTAGCGGGCATAGTTAACGAAGTTGGAGGTTCACTAATCAGTACATCAATCCTTTTGGAACAAGAAACAGAACCTCATGCGTTTACTGTGACGCCAGAGATAATTGCCATGGCAGATGCAGCAGACCTACTAGTATTCACAGGTCATTTTCATTGGGAGGAAGAACTGGCCAATCAGACCTCTACACCCTTTGTTACTTTTCACGATGATAATGCATGGGAAAACTACGAGGATTATGGCGCACAATTCTCTCCAATGCCAGGTAGCGATGTAGAGGAAATAGATGAACACGATCATGAGGGAAATCCGCATGCATTCTGGTTATTACCAAAAAATGCGTTAGCAATAGCGAATGTAACTCGTGTTGCGCTATCAACATTGAATTCAACTCTGACGGACACCTGGAATGCAAATTTTGCCAGTTTCGAGGAAAAAATGGAGGATCTCCAATCTCTGATAGCTGAGCTCGATGAGATACATGAATTCTCACAATTACGTGCAATAGTCGTTTCGCCTCCTGAAGCATACGTTGCAGAGGCATTTGGAATTCAAATTGACGCAGTTCTTCAAGTTGGAGAACTTACAATATCAGGAGCACAGTTACTGGAAATACAGACATCTTTACGAAATGGATCTGTTCAGCTAATCCTAGGCTCGGACGTATCTCAATTCCAGACAGGTGGAGAGTATGCATACCAACTTCAAGCAGACAATGGTGGTACGCTCATCTGGTGGAAGACTGTCTTCTATCCCGATGCGGATTATTTTTCGATGATGACATTCAACCTTGGAGCGTTAGTTTCGGGGATAGAAGGTAGATCTGGAAGTATTGGGGATCAGACCGTAAACATTGGCCTACTCGCGTTTTCACTAGTTCTAGGATTCATTGCCTTAATTGAAGCAGTTCTCTTAATCCAAAGAGCGAGAGCAGAATAAACAAGTTCTACTTGACATCAGTTCCAAGTTTCATGTTGTAGATTGCTGTTTCTAATTCAGCTAGTTCATCCTGCAATTTCGGATATCGTTCTTGAAATTCATCGCGACCTATTAGACCAGATTTCACAGCAGTTACAAGATGTTTGAGTGCTCTCTGGCGTTCCCGTATCTTCCTCTTGAGTTGTTCCCATTCCTCTTTATTATTATCCAGTGACTCATCCCAACTCGAACTTGATGTTTTTCCCGGATCCAGCTTTTGTACCAATTCATCGAGTGATTCTTTGATATCAGCAGGGTCACTAGTTGATTCACGCTTGCTCAAAATATGCTCAACTCGTTATGTCTTCTCCTTGTACCTGATATATGCATTCAGATTGGACAGATAACTAACTCAGTAGAAATGGAATGAAAGGTATGATTGGGAGGAGGAATAGTGTACCAACAGTAACAATGGTAGAAGCTTTCTCCGAGTCAAGGTTGAAACTTTTAGCATATATTACAGTCAAGACTGCCGGAGGCATCAATGCTTCCAGAATAAGTATTGAAGCGGGCAAGTGAGAAAGTCCCGAGAATATAATTATTGGAATAGTGATGATTGGTATGAGGAATTGTCTAATTCCCACCACCTCCAAAGCTGCTCGAATCTCAACTAGAGAGAAGCGTACTCCAACACCAAGTCCAACAGCAATCAGTGCTAGGTAAGTTGTCACAGGTCCAGTAAATGAGAGATAATAGGCGATATTATCCGGCAGTTGGAAATTAGCAAGGAATAGAATCACAGCTAATATCGCAGCAACGAATGGCGGAAATGTTAGTGCATCTTTTGTGACTTTCCTGTATCCCCCATTCTCACCACCAAATACTGCACCCATAAATGAGCCCAGTGTAGCAAGCAAGATCATTTGTGTAAGGGAGAAAATGATGACGATTGGCAATCCAGCAGATCCAATAAATAGGAGAACGAGAGGAAGAGGGATGAACAATGCATTGTTGAAGGTGACACAGATGTAAAAGACGCCCTTTGTAGAATTATCATAATCACGTCTTTTGAGATGAATATACATCAATGCAGGACCTAACAAATGGACAAGGACTGCTATTGCAATAATAAGTGGAAGCTCAGTCATTGCATCAGGAGAAGCAGTGAGTAGGGTGTAAATGAAAAGAATAGGTATGAGGATGTTAATCAGGACTAGATTGAGATAGTGATTGGCCTCCTTACCTTTACCTGATAATTTGGCTAGAAGATAACCAATGAGTATGAATCCGTAAAACAGACCAAACTGTATAGTTGTATCCACAATCGATTGTAAGGTAAACACCTAGTAAAAACCAAATCAACCTACGGAATAAGGTAACGGAAGCGGATGAACTCGTCACAACAGACTTTTTTACGAATTTACACTCATGAATATTGGTCCTATAGGAGGTTAAACTACTGACAACTGAAGAAGAGATTCTTGAAGCAATTCTGAAAATGGTTAAAAAAACAGAAGAGCCAAAAATGCAGAAACGGTTTTCCAACTATAGCAAGACTCTACTAATGTCATTCGAGGATATCGGTATTGATCTTACAGTATCATTCGTTGACGGCAAAGGAACAGTCGAAAAGGGTACAATAGCAGATCCAAACATGACTGTCAGGACAGATAGTAGAACAATTATAGATATTATGAGTGGCAATCTCTCAGCTATGCGTGCATTCATGAGTGGTAAAATCAAAGCAGATGGACCTGCAAGAGACCTGATGAAATTACAACACCTATTGAAGGCTTGACTGCTATTAGATTTCAATGCCTAGAGAACGTATCGCCTCTTCACTGGGTCTACCTGATTCTCGGTCCCATTTTCGATGGTCATAGTAATCCTGTAATTGCATCTCTAAATCTGGAACAAAGTCGTCTGTCACGCCATCAGGTTGAGGTGTAAGAAGGGCTGAAGGCAGCTTCTCATCCCGAGGGCTTAGTCCGCATCGTAAGTTGAACAGGCGTTTCATAGTTACTGCTCGCGATCCTATGGTGAGTATATCCTCGACTTTAAGAAACCCTCCAGTGGCTAGATTTAGAAGGGAAATGATTGTCTTTGGAGGCACAATCGCAAAATGACACATAATAACGGAATCAAAGAATGCTCTGAAGTCCTGAGCTCTCGCAGCAGTCATTCCTTTTCCTTCATTCTCTGTGCGATCACCACTAACTATCCCGAGCTCTCTCATATCCGCCCCCATGTCTACAGAGTACATATCACCTTCAAGATGTGTTGCTCCCCGTGATGCCATCGTGTAGACAGTTGCCATTCCAGAGAAAGCACGAGGGTCATGATTAGGAATCTCAAGGCCTCTCACATGCAAGACGGATTCCTCGCAATTGTGTTTCTTACCTAATGCAAGTGACCCATCAGCTAGTATGTTCCCGATTCCTTCTCGTTTAGCTATCGCATGGATGGTATCAATCACATTATCAGGATTATCCCATTTGAAACCATAATCAGCCTTGCCAATATCACAGAGATGAGTGGCAAAGGCAATAGTACTCCCACAGCTTATAGTATCCATTCCATACTGATTACACAAACGATTCATGAGAACTATCTTCTTCAAGTCAGAAATCAGAAGATTGGAACCAAAGGATGCAATTGTCTGATATTCAGGTCCTGCTATGTTTTCTAAATCGTACTCAGCCACCGATACCTTCCTACCACATCCGATAGGGCACGCGTAGCATGCATATCGACCTGTCAGGAGTTCACTCAGCGATTTCCCATTTATGAAATCAGCCCCATCAAATTCAATGTCTTGGAAATACTTTATCGGAACATCATTGAACATCATACCGATGTCTACGTACATTGCTGTGCCTTGGTCTCGTAACATATACAATGCTTCACCAAGAATTTTCGAGGAAGAGCGTGCAAGCTCGTTGAACTCATCGGGTGATGTGAGAGTAGCATTTGCAGTACCATCCACTGTTATTGCTTTCAATTTCTTTGAGCCCATCACTGCGCCCAATCCACATCTTGCGGCAACTCGTTCCTCATTCACAATACTTGCAAACTTGACAAGATTTTCACCAGCTGGACCAATACATGCCACCTGCATTCTACCTTTATTCATCTTCAGGGTTTCTTGAGTTTCCTTGGTAGGTAGACCCCATAGGTCATCAGCAGGAAGAATCTCCACCTCGTCATTATTCACATGAAGAGAAACAGGGGATTTTGAAACCCCCTTGATAAGAATTCCATCAAAACCTGAAGCTCGAATCCTAGCTCCGAAGTGTCCCCCTGAGTGTGATTCACCCCAAAGGCCAGTAATGGGGGATTTTCCACAGACAACATGACGCCCAGTACTCGGAGCGAGCGTTCCTGTTAGTGGTCCAGTCATAAAAAGAAGAACATTATCTGGACCAAGGGGATCTGCTTTTGGGTCAATTACATCATAGAGCAAACGACTTGCATAACCACTTCCACCAAGGAATTTTGAGGTAATTCTTTCATCAATGGGGATTGTACTTGTTTCCCTCTTTGAAAGATCAGCAACTAGTATTTTGCCACTATATCCATACATTCAGTATCCACTCATCATTTCCCAGAGGTCTTGTTCATCCTCCACAACTTCCTCAGGAAGATGTTTTGGAGTTCCGACCTGCTTAGCTATCATGTAAATCTTGCAAGTCCGCTCTAGAGCTATAGATAGGTGAAGCGCCTTCTCCAGTGTCTTTGCTATGCACACAGCGCCATGGTTGGCAATCAGGGCTGCACTGCGTTCCTCAATAGCGGTCCCAACATTCGTTCCAAGTTGTTTGGTACCAGGCATTGCATACTCGCTAACTCTGATGTGAGAGCCTAATTTGGGTACGGTCTCATCAATCATAGGAGGTAATGATTCATTCAGTACTGCCATGGCTGATGCGTAGATACTGTGAGTATGAACAACAGCACCCACTTTGGAACGAGTGTTATACAATTCAAGATGCATTTGCCACTCCACACTTGGATTTCTAAATCCCTCAAGGACCTCACCTTTCAGATCAATAACAACCATGTCTTCAATTTTCATCTCGGTATAGTAAACGGAGCTTGGAGTTATGATTACATCATCGCCTACCCTAACACTCGCATTCCCTGAAGATCCTATTACTAAGTCGTTTTCAACCATCTTTAGACAAGTATTCAGTAGTTCCTGTTTAGTATCTTCGTACACTTCATTCACCTTCATACCACATACTCTTCCACTTAGAGTAGTAGGAATTGTAGAGATTTGCTCTATCATCAGGTTCTGACACAGGTTTCCATTGGACCATATTCTTTGCAGCATCCATTAGAGTTTCGTAGTGACCTGCTCCTTTAGCAGCACATATCGCTGCACCGAGAAGAGATCCCTCGGGTTGCATAGGTGTATGTACTGGTTGTCCAATGACGTTAGCAAGAAGATTTGGCCATAGATTGGACTGTGTCATCCCACCAATAACCTTGATGCGACTAGATTTCTGATAAGCCTCTAATTGTTCAAAATTACCACGAACTGCATATGCAATATTCTCAAGAACTGCGTGAATCATTGTGACAGAGTTCAATGGAACCACTTGGGGTAACGCTGGCTGAGGAAACATCATCTTTGCTTGTTTTACATCTGTCATTTTTTGACAATCCATGATACTAGGACCCAGCCCAATGAAGGTTTCATTACTTCCTGGAGAAATATCTACAAGTAGTTCATCAAGAGAATTCAGAGTATTCTTAATACAGTCACCAGTATCCTTTGCACGCTCACACAATAGTCGAACAACCCATTCAAGATTAGCACCTGTAAGAGTTGCATTGCTCTCAAGTACCCACTTGTTCTTTAGTAAATGACGCCCAGTCCAAATTTTCTGCTCACGGTCACAGTGAAAGTCATCAATAATCATCATTACCGGTGCAGTACTCCCTGCAATGATAACAACTTCATTTGATTGTGCATCACATGCTAAGAGAGCACAATGAGTGTCAGCACCTCCCTGTATTATGGGTAGGCCTTTCGGTAGACCACAGACTTTCTCTGCATCTAATGTCACCTCTCCAACTACCGAACCAGTTTCATGTATCTTGGGCAAAATTTCTCTATCGACACCAACTGCTTCAACGACTTCGTCACTCCACTCACCATTACGAATATCCATGAAACCAGTTGCACTTCCCGCAGAAGAATCCGTAACAAAGATATTTCCTAGTCTATAAGAGATCCAGTCGTTGATTGGAAGTATATGCGCAATTGATTCGAAGATTTCTGGTTCTTCCTCTTCAAACCATGAAAGCCGGGATGGTGTAAACAGAAGTGGCGGCCAACAACCGGTTATCTCGTGATATTTCTCGCCAAGCGATTCTTCAATGATGTATTGCGTCATTGCTCCTCGAGCGTCAATATTAGGTCCAGCATAGACCTCCTTACCTTTATCATCAAGAAAAACAGAACCATGTCTTTGACTGGTTGTTGCGACTGAATCCAGTTTCGCTAGATTCACCTTGGATGTCTTGAGCGCTTCTTTCACTACGGTGCAAATCAAATGCCAGAAGTGATTAGGGTCAAATTCCTGAGCGATTTCAAGATCGGGAGGCGTTGTGTATTCCCAAGTTCGTCTACTTATACTGAGAGGAACTCCAACAGAATCCACTATCATGCAACGAACACCTGTTGTACCAGCATCGATTGCTACGACAACCAACTAGTCATACACCTCCGGGTTCAGAAGATTCTTGGGTCGCTCACCCTTAACAAATGAAATGATATTGTCAACTATTGTACGAGATTGGCGTTCAATTGTATCAATAGTATTCCCACCCATGTGAGGCATGACTGTGACATTATCAAGCTCAAGGAATACATTGTCGCAATCTACAGGTTCCATAGAGAAGACGTCAAGTCCAGCTCCAGCAATGGTCTTGGATTTCAATGCATTAAGTAATGCAGTTTCATCTATGATTGAGGCTCTTGCTGTGTTGATGAAAATAGCTGTCCTCTTCATCAAATCAAATTCTCTAGCTCCGAGCATTCGCCGAGTTTCGTCAGTTGGCGTACAATGAACAGTAACAATGTCAGATTCCTTTAGCAAGGTATCCAAATCCACTAGCTTAGCCTCAACCTCATCCACGCGGTTCTGAATAGCATAAGGGTCGTATACCAAGATATTTGCACCAAAGGGGACTAGTCTTCTGGCAACCTCAATTCCTATCGTACCTAGTCCTATTATTCCTACAGTACGTTTGTTTAGTTCAAAACCCATTAACTTTGTATACAACTTTGCAAAGTCATTGAAATCATCAACAAGATAATCATCATTCAATAGACGCTCAGCAGACACGATATTTCTTGCTTGTGCTAGCATGAGAGCAATAGTCAATTCAGCAACAGCTATCGTGTTCCGACCAGGCACAAAGATTACAGGGATTTTTTTCTTCGTTGCCAATGGTAGTAAAATGTTGTTTGGAGACCCTCGTACAGAACCTACTAGTTTCAGGTTGGTCGATTCCAGTACGTCCTCTTTGATCTCATCACCTTCAACTATCACAATATCAGGGGTGCTATCTTGTATCACGTCAAGTAGTGACTTGCCCAAATGCAACTTCCCTGTTTCAAGCCAGTTCCTATGGTCAACCTCAAGTCCAGCGTTCTCAAGGTTCTGAAGACCAGATTTGGAAAAGGGTGCTGTGATGAGGATTTTCACTTAGTTCTAACCACCCAAGTCAAAGGAAAGCAATGGTAATCGTCCCTTTAAACATTAATCCATATCTTGTAAAACAGGTTAGTTTGCGGCGCAGACCACAATGTACGTCAAAGTTTGTCGATGTCTTATATTCATTCTATGTTTCTGAATACTCGTGATTGAAAAAGACTCAGAACAATCATAAGAGTAATTTCTGCAGTTTCAAGAGATCAGGAACCTCTCCAACAGTCTTGAGCTTACCTGCAGAATAAGCTGCCATGGGACTCTCAGTTTTATCGATTATTCCAAAGAAGACAACAGAGTCCATTGTGACTCTTAGTTCAGCTTCAGCTTCTTCTCCCTCTGCAACCTCTAATAACTCGGCATCACCAATTTTCATGAATATCTTGGTATCGATATCAGGGAAGATAAATTGGAGAGTCTTGTTGTATTCCTTGAACCTGCGCTGGATTTTTGGATCATCAAATTTTAATGAAAGTGCTTGAAGTTGATTGATAATCTTGTCCTTTGTCATGCTTTCACCACAATACGATTCACACGGACCAAGTTATATCTTTTCAGAACACGATATTATTTCATTGGGATGTTTAACTTACCGTCCTTAAGGTCAGGACAGAAAGATTATATTATCCCCTCTGTTGAAGCCGCCGATACAACCTGACGCCGGGGTCAATTCCTATGGTCAGCGAGGCAGCCAAAAAATCGGAGAAGAAAGCCAAACCCACTGATGTATTAGTGATTGGTGGAGGGATGGCAGGCATCAATGCCGCACTTGGACTTGGAGATGGTGGGCATCACGCCCATATGGTTGAGAAGACCGTTAACATTGGTGGAAACTATGTTGCCATTTACAAGATATTTCCAGCCCTAGAATGTTCAGCATGTGTTATGACCCCACTGACTTCCTTTGTGGGTAAGCACCAGAACATCACTATTCATGCTCTGTCAACAGTTGAAAAGGTAGAAGGACAAGCAGGGGACTTCACTGTTACCATTCGTAAGAAAGCACGGTATGTAAATGAGAATACATGCACTGGTTGTGGACTCTGTGTTAGAGCGTGTCCAGTAGAAGTTCCAAATGAGTACGACTTCGGTTTGTCCCTTAGAAAGTCCATCTACTTCAACTTTGCACAGCAAATCCCATTGGTCGCAACATTAGACCGAGATTCTTGTATTGGGTGTGGTACTTGTGCTGCGGTTTGTCCACAGGGCTGTATTGATTACACTGACAATGATGAAGTGTTTGAGCTCAATGTAGGCTCAATCATTGTGGCTACGGGTTTTGAAGAGTACAAGCCAATCGACTATGGTGAATACGGTTACGGTGTATTTCCCAATGTGTTGACATCTCTCGAGTATGACCGGCAAACACACCCAACGGGACCAACTGATTCTCATATGGTTAGACCCTCAGATGGTAGAGAACCAAACAAAGTGCTGTTCGTTAACTGTGTTGGAAGCAGGGATGTACGTGAGAATATTGAGGGGCACAGTGACCACTGCAACAGGGTCTGTTGTTCATTTGGTATTAAATTAGCACAGGTCACACGAATGCATTATCCAAAAGACCACTGTGAGATTATCTATACTTACATGGATATGCGAACTGCAGGGAAGGCATTGGAAGAATTCCTCTGGGATACTGAGAAAAACATGGATGTCAAGTTCATTAGAGGTAGAGTATCTGAAATTCAGGAAGATCCAGATACGCATGATTTGTTCGTGAAGATGGAAGATACAGAGAATGGAGAGATCATAGAGCTTGACAAGATCTCAATGGTAGTCCTCAACTCAAGTTTTAGACCAAGCAAGGACCTTGCAGAACTTGCAAAAACTCTGAAGATTGATTTGGAAGAAACAGGTTGGATAAAAGAGAATCATTCCAATGTAGGTGCTATAGAAACGAACCGCCGCGGTATTTTTGTTGCAGGTTGTGCACATGGTCCTCGGGATGGTACTGATTCAGTCAATGAGGGTAAAGGTGCGGCATTAGCTGCTCATTCAATACTTCCAATCCCCACACCTGAAGCACCACCTGAAATTCCACCAGCTGATATGGGTGATGAACCAAGGGTAGGTGTCTTCATCTGCCACTGTGGCGGTATCATCTCCAATGAGATAGACGTAGCAGCACTAGCAGAGTGGGCTAATGATATTCCAAACGTCGCCTTTTCTACGGATTATATTTTCATGTGCTCGGATCCAGGCCAGGAGTTTGTTACTAACGCCATTAAGGAGCACAAATTGAATCGTGTTGTTGTTGGATCATGTTCACCTCTCCAGCACGAAGAAACTTTCCGAACAGCAATGGAGGCTGCAGGTCTTTCAGGTTATTACCTAGTTGGTCCTATAGGACTAAGAGAACATCTGGCATTAGTGCACACTCAAGAATCCCCTGAAGTTAGGCAGGAAAAAGCACAGGACATGATTCGAAGTGGAGTGGCTAAAGCTCTATGGAATGAAGAGGTCCCACAGAAAATTGTGAAAGTTACTCGTACATCAATGGTTGTGGGTGGTGGTGTTTCAGGAATGACTGCTGCCTTGGACATTGCCAAAAAGGGATTTGATGTCATTCTCATCGAGAAACAGGATAAGCTTGGTGGAAGGCTGAATGAGTTACATAATGTCTTTCCAAAAATGAACTCTGCTCAGGAAATCGTAGACGACTTGATAGCTCGTGTTGAAAAGGAGAAGCGTATCAAGGTCTACCTCAATACGAAGGTTTTGGGTCGAGATGGTGCTTATGGTAATTATGAGATCCAAGTAGAAGATGTGAATACCCAAGAACGTGCAGTACACACGGTTGGAACAATGGTACTTACAGTAGGCCTGGACACCTACGATCCAAAAGAAGGAGAGTTCGGATGGGAAACCGTTCCACAGGTCATTTCGACATTAGACTTGGAAAAGAAATTCAGGAATGGAGAGCTGAAGAAACCTCCAAAGAATCCAGTATTCATCCACTGTGTTGGATCAAGAGAGAATCCTGGTGAAGGAAACAGATACTGTTCTAGAGTGTGCTGCTCTGCAGTTATCTCAATACAGCACGAGCTAAGTGAGATGTTTCCAGATGTTAAGATATTCTCAGCGTATAAGGAGAATATCAGACCATTCGCCAGTGGAATGGAAGAAATGTGGCGTGAGAATAGACAGAAGGGAATTGCGTACCTCCGATGGGACCGTGAGAGACCTGTCACAGTAGAACAATCAGCTGATGGAAAAGAGGCCATTGTAACGGTCTATGATACACTCTCACAAGAAACCTTCAGGATCCATTCAGAGATGGTGGTTCTTGCATTGGGTCTTGAGGCGCCTCACGATGTTGATGAATTAGCAAAAGGATTGGGAATCAACCGTGGTCAAGACGGATTTCTATCAGAGATGCATATGAAGTTCAGACCAGTTGAAACCACCGTACCAGGTGTATTCGTTGGTTGTACCTACGCAAAGAATATTGCAGATTCGGTCAATCAGGCAAGAGGTGCTGCAAATGAAGCAAGTATTCCTCTAAACCTAGGAACTGTCAAAGTAGAACTACTTACTGCAGAAGTTGACCAAGAACTCTGTGTTGGGTGTGACCTATGTAATTATTCTGAGATTTGTCCATATGATGCAATTTCAATGATCGAGATTGAGCCAGGAGTAAAGAAGAGCGTTACGGATGAGATGCGGTGTGAGGGATGTGGCGCATGTGCTGCTATTTGTCCAACGGGTGCTAGAGATATGAGATGGTGGCGTGAAGAAAGCTTCCTAGAGCAGATTGAAGATATGCTAAAGGAGTGAGTGGAGTGACTTCTCTGGAAAATCTACGAGCAGTTTGGATGATACTCAACGATCTCATGGGAGATCTTGAGAAGAATGGTGTTTCTCTTTCAGACCTTGCATATGCAGATCTTCGTAACTCAAAAATGGTGATTGAATATCTTGACTCATTTGAAGAGGAAATACGAGCAGGAGAGGGTGGCGACACTCAACTCAAACTAGAGATAGAGCAGAAAGTGCTTGTCTTGAAAGACTCTCTGCTTATTCGCGCGCAGGATAAAGTGGGGATCGAGTATCGTAAATCTTGGGAGTCCAAGTTCGAGCAGGCTTTGGAAGGGAAACTGGAAAGTACTGCTAAAGAAACAAAGACGCCAATATCTGACATTCCAAGGGACAAAGACACAGCTTACTTCAGAATTCGGTTGCCAGATGATATTCCAGTTGAGATTATTTCCGAACTGGCTGAGGATTGTCAAGTAAATGTTTCACTAGATGGCGAGAGGCACCTTCAGGTTAGTGGAAAGAAGGAGTGTGTCCGCGATGCTATGAAGAAACTTGGCGAATTGTTCTATGGTGAGAGTAAACTGAAGTGATTGGCGCCATGTATAAGAGTTAACTATTTTTAATACATGGACTTAATATTACATGGGTAACATCCTACAATTATGAAAGCCACTAGGCTCTATACACGAGTCTATCTGGCCCGCTGTAAATACCGCCGGGAGATAGAGGCAATCGAAGATCTGAGTAAGGTTGAGATTGTAGATTTTGCGTTGCCACAGACCAAACTAGAATGATTGATAGACCATTATCTTTCATTCTTTTTTCTGTGGGAAATAAAAGTTATGCAGTTTTTTTCCCCCCGTTATTAAGGAGTTTTGTCATGGTACATATCATGGAAGATTAGGACTCTTCTACTTTGATTCCCAGCTTCTCCCATGCAGGTGTACTCTTGCGCTGCATGTATTGTAAATGGGTTGCAAGTCCAAATTCATCAGGCTCATGACCAAAGGCAAGAGCAAGTAACTCTACTACGTGCATGACATCAAAGGTGTATTCTTCGTCAAAGTGTTTCTGAATCTCAACTTGTCCCAAATCCAATTGTAATTCACAGAATGGACAAGGTGTAACAATGACATCAGCACCACCTGCTTCTAGAAGACTATCAAACTTCTGTTTAGTAAATTCTAATGCGATTTTTACATCAGCCGTTCGTACCGCACCACCAGCACCACAGCAGATTAACTCATCTTTATACGGCACATAGGTAGCTCCCGATGTTTCACACAATTCACGAAAGATTCGGGGTCGTTCAGAGTCATCTTTCTGTTTGATAAGCTTCGGACGCATCCAATGGCAACCTGGATGAAGTGCCATTCGAACTCCATCAAATGGGCGAGTAACCTTCTCACGAATCTTATCTAGACCTGCGAGTTGGTAAAGGGCATCAACATAGTGCCAGACTTCAATTGTTCCTTTGAACTCTCGATCAATCACAGCAAGGTTCTCGTTAACTGCATCTCTGAGTTCATCATCATGTTTCAATTCATGATTGGCATCCCATAAACTAGCAAAGCATCCGTTACATCCAGTCGTTATTGGATGTCCACCTGCTTCTGCTATTGTAAGATTTCGAGCAGCTATTGTTGCCCATGTGACCCTGTCAAAAGAACCAAAGACCCCAGGCGCTGGGCAGCATGTTGCACCTTCCATATCAAGAAGTCCCAAACCAAGATCCTTGAAGACCAATTTTACTGCACTCTCAATACTTGGATATCTATGGGGTATAATGCAACCTAGAAAATGATAGAATGACTTGGGTGCCATGACTTATTCCTCCTGCGTTTCCTTCTCTGCGACTAGTTTATCAAAACCAGTCTTCTTTGCGATTTTCTTGATTTCCTCTATAGCTTCAGGGTATCTACTTGCATTAGGAGGTACTCGCTCAAGACCAACCTTCTCACGTAGATTCTCCCACATCTCTTTTTCCAGTGGAACAGCATGGCCAGCTTCTAGAACCTTCAATGCAGTCTTTTGATGAGGTACCAACATATAGCCCTCGGCCACTGCAACATTTCTGATTGCTTTAATCACATCTGTCGGCTTCACATCTTGTGGGCAGCGATCTGTGCATGTGTAACATGTTGTACAATACCAGAGTTCTGGTGAAGAAATACACTGCTCCTTTAGACCAAGGAGAGCCTTTCTGATGATTAAACGGACAAGATAATTGGTACGTGAACCTGCAGGACAACTTCCGCTACAAGTACCACACTGGTAGCAGTTTTGGACATTGGGCCCGCCCGTCTTTTTGATCATCTGTACAAACGAATCATCAGGAGTGTCAATCTCAATTGCGGTTTTTTCTTCAGCACTTGTCAAGATAATACACCGACTGCGCGGGTGTGCTTGAATTTCATCCTTAAATCCATTACCGAAGGGTCGTAAAGTTATTCACTTAATTGTGAGTTGGTACAGTGATGTATTGTCCATATCATGAAAGCCAAAGAAGAATTGTTTCTCATTCTATTGGGGTCTGTTCTGAATGTATCAGAGGAGGTTCTATTGAAATTGCTAATCAGACCCATAAGAGATTGAGACTCCGGGACAAGCTAGTTTCAACTATTCCATCAAATGGGGAGATTGTATGTGGAGAATGTGGAAATCATTGTCGAATAAGTGAGGGTGACGTGGGTTACTGCAATTTTAGAACTGTAAAAAATGGGAAAATCATAAACAGATTTTCTGAGAGATCTGTGGTATCCTGGTATTTTGATTCCCTACCAACAAATTGTGTGGCGGATTGGGTCTGTCCTGTAACTAAGGATAGAGAGATTGGAAGTGGAAGACAACGTCTCAAGAATCTAGCAGTCTTCTATGGCTCATGTAACTCGGATTGTCTCTTTTGTCAGAACACAAGTTACAGAACAATGATGGCTAAAGGAGCTCCTTTGATGACTGCACAAGAACTTGCAGATATTGCTGATGATTATACTGCATGTGTCTGTTATTTTGGGGGAGATCCAGCATGTAATCCAGAACACTCGGTGAAGACATCAAAGCTCCTGAATGAAAGTAGACCCATAACAGTGTGCTATGAAACAAATGGTAATATTTCGAAGAAGTGGCTCAGTGTAATCACAGAGGTTATTGAGTCGACTGGTGGTACGTTCAAATTCGACCTGAAGGCTCTTACACCTTAAATCTATGAGGTTCTCACAGGAGTATCAAACAAGATTGTACTGAGAAATTTCAAGGAGCTTGCCATTCCGAAAAGGGATCGTGAGTGTGAGTTCTTAGTTGTAAGTATTCTACTTGTTCCGGGATATATTGACATCACTGAGGTAAAGAAACTCTGTGCATTCATAGCAGAAAATGATTCGACAATTCCAACAGCGCTCTTAGGTTTTAGTCCTCACCACGCTATGAGTGACTTACCAAGAACAAGTATGACTCATGCTCAAGCAGCTCTAGATATAGCCAAGGAAGAAGGATTGGAAAATGTGAGAATTGGTAACCTAGGATTACTGGGGCGTGACCGTTACAAATTTGATTAGGTTATCCTAACACTACAACTCAATCCTTATAGAACCCATATCTTACAATTGTGAGTGAACTGTAAGAGACTTCTGTGTTCCACCTTTCTCACGACTACTGTCGCCAGCTTGTTCCTGACCGGAGTCAGTAACCTTGTCGCAAGCTTTGCCCCTCTTCACTGGAACATCGTTCCTCCGATGGGACCTGGTTTCTGTCCGCTGCACTAGCTCACACTCACCAGATGGTGTGATAGCAGTCGGTGTTTCCACAGCATTTGCCATGGCAGGGTCTTCACTCCTCGCAAAGGACTCTGTAAGAGTCATCTGGTCATAGGAGTCGGCCACGGACTCCCCTTGCGAGGCTGGTGTCCTCTGGGGGAGTGCGGACTTCCCATGAGAAGAAGGTTTCTTCCTCCGGGCTTTCAGTATGGCTCTATCCTTAGCAGTGAGCCACATCCCTAGTCCGTTCATAATGTTCTATGGTCATGTGAGTATATGAACTCATACGAGAATATGATATTGCATCACTCTTTGAATGCGAACAGATAATCGATGTTGACATGAAGAAACGCCATCCAACATGAATCGCAGTCAACCATCTAGCTAAGATCAAGATTCCAGATGAACTTATTCCTCGAAGTCGAATGGGGTTGCATCTGGATATCAGAGCCTTCAGTAAAAGTGATAAATTATCTTTTTAATAGCAAATCTTACATATTTTCTTACATTTCATCATTTCATCGATACACTAATTATGGATATGTGAGATTTTTAGCTATCCTTATATTTCGCAGAACATGGGAACCGCATACTGAATTGTTGGGGAATCCTAATGACAGACAAAATCTCTCGCGAAACAATTCGCAATGAAGCCATTGACCCAGACTTTGTTGACAGTATTGTCGATGCAGGGGCAGATAGACTTAGAACCTGCATTCAATGTGGTACTTGCTCTAGTGTATGCCCAAGTGGTCGACGAACTGCGTTCAGAACTCGAGAATTGATGCGAAAAGCATTACTTGGTCTTAAAGACGAAGTCTTGTCAAGTCCAGACCTCTGGCTCTGCGCAACATGCCTCACATGTCTAGAACGATGCCCCCGACAGATCAAAGTTACTGACGCAATTATCATCATGAGGAACATGGCAGTAGAAGAAGGCCACATGCTCCCTGAACATCGGAAATCTTCGAAGAAGCTTCTGGAAACAGGTCATGCAGTACCAATAAACGCGGCTAATCTAGAAAAAAGAAAAAACCTGGGTCTCAAGGAAATACCTCCTACTACCCATTCTAGTAAAAAAGCACTTGCTGATGTACAAAAAATAATGAAGAGAACAGGATTCAAAAAACTCATCACAGAGGACAAGGAGGAGAACTGAAGTGACTGAATCTCAGACATACTCGTTCTTTCTAGGCTGTGTAATGCCAAATAGATTTCCCAATCTTGAAGCAAGTATTCGTCTAGTATTACCAAAGTTGGGTATTGAATTAGAGGATCTAAAAGGTGCTAGTTGTTGTCCAGCACCTGGAGTGATTAGATCTTTCAGTGAGCCTACTTGGTTAGCACTTGCATCAAGAAATCTAGCACTTGCTGAGATGGCTGGACATGATCTCTTAACGGGATGTAATGGTTGTTATGGTACTTTCAAGGAAACACTAACTGAAATTCGTGAGCACCCGGAGAGATTGAAAGAAGTTCAAAAAGTATTCAAAGGAACAGGACTCAAGTTTAAAGGGAAGGTTGAAGCCAAGCATCTGATTGAAGTCATCAATGATCTTGATGTTGAAGATATCAAAAAGCTTCTGACAAAATCTCTTGAGGGCATTAAGGTAGGAGTACACTACGGTTGTCATCTCCTAAAGCCAAGTAAGAATAGACCTTGGGAGCAGACTCAGCGCCATACATTCCTCGATGAACTTGTTGAATTAACTGGAGCAACTAGTACCAAGTACAAAGACAAGTATCTTTGTTGCGGTGCTGGTGGTGGAGTTCGGGGTAGTCAAGTTGCTGTAAGCGTTGACATTGCAAAAGAGAAGCTCGACAACCTGATAGAAGCTGGTGTCGATTGCATTTTGAATGTCTGTTCATTCTGCCACCTTCAGTATGAGGTTTCACAGGCTCAGCTGAATAAGGAATTGGGCGAAAAGAAGTACCAGATTCCAGTGATTTACTTCACACAATTACTTGGATTAGCAATGGGACTTGACCCTTCAGAGCTTGGACTAGATATCCATATGATTGACACACAACCGCTGTTGGATAAGATACTAGGATAGTAACTTAGAACCATTTCTTAGCTGCATAGTAGACAACTATTGCCATTACGGAACTAGACACAACTAGGATTACAATAAATGCAGTCAATCGGATGTCAAATGTAGTAGTTGTTGTTGTTGTCGTAGTTGTGGTGGTTGTAGTTGTTGTCGTAGTTGTGGTGGTTGTTGAATGCATAATCTCTCCAGCAGTGAAGGTCGAGTCGGAACGATCTGAAGAGAAGTAGATACCGTCAGTGACTCTGACTTCTACAAGGTACGTTTCGAGTTTATCCAACGCGGAACAGTTCCATTCAAGCCATTTATTCGATATCGAGGTTGCTAATGTATCAAAGGTTGCACCACCATCGAATGACATGAGAACATCATACAGAAGTGATTCTGCGACATTCAGGTCTGATGCATCCCATGTGATGTTGTTGGTTCCAGTCCATATTTCATCACCATTCGGAGAGGTCACAGTAATCTTAGGGACAAAGAAGTTCCCAATGAACACGTTCTGGAATGTTTCGCTAACCATAGAACCATTGGTGGTAAGCCAACCTGTAACAGTAATTGTACATGTGGCGTTATTGCCGAGATATCTGGTGTCAATTTCAGTTATGGATAGATTCTGATTTTCTTCTAATGTGGCTGGTATTGCGGGAGCAAAGATCTCAAGACGAGACCTATTGACTAGTGCGGGATCCCATGATGCCTTGATTGTTACATGGTCACCAGCAATCACCGAATCTGATACAACATCTAATTCAGTTAGATTTGATAAAACATAGTAGGTAAGATTGAGATGAAGCTTCTCAGCAGAAGGTAGAGCTTCTTCAATAGTAAGGTGAATCATACGCTCATTCTGAATTGGATTTGTAGGGAGAATTAGTGGTAATACTAACATCACCAGAAGGGATAATATTATTGCAATCTGGAAACCTTGTTGAGTTTTGCTTGAATTTGTTAGACGACTCATTAATCATCACCTTCTGGAAATGGTTGTTCTCTCCATATTTTGAGTGCTTCATACCAAAATATTGCACAAGCAAATATCAGGAGAACAATGAGCATAGCTGAATACCAATCAGCAAACCAAAATGCTAGAGTAATAGAAGCAGCAGTAAGTGATGACAAGAAGGTAGCATAAAATAGGAATCGGGGAATCATGAGACGACCTTTACCCATGAATAGATTCAGTATTCCAATTCGTACATCACGTTTAATGCTGTATTGTCCATGAACATCCTTATCGACGAGACCATACTGACGTAATCGTTCAAGATGATGCATAGATAGAGAGGGACTAGAAAGTCTGGCTCCACGTTGAATTTCTCTTGCTGTCAATGGTTCTGTATGTCGTAACATATACCAATACACACTGAGGGTTTTTCCCTTAATCAGTTGGACCAATTCTTCATCAGTTGGTTCCTTTTTAGTCAAGACCACTACTCCAGCACTACTCAAATATTCTAATCGCAGGATAATAATGAAGGACACTTAAAGACTATTAATAATACTCTGAGGTCAGAGTCCGGCAAGGCAAGGCTAAAAAGGGGTTATAGTCCGCCATGAATCACGCCTGAATATACCGTTCAGCAAACCTCCAAATTGCTCTAGATTCTTCCACATGAGATTCCGGAGAGAGTACTGATGTCCACTGTCAGGAAACCAATAACCCCAGGGCCCCTAAGAAGAAGAGAAAAGGTCTTAGTAATTCTACAAGAGCAATGTAAGGAATGTGGGCTCTGTATAGAGTTTTGCCCCAAGAATGTTCTTTGTTTTACTGATATCTACAATCGGAAGGGATACCATCCAGTCACAGCGTGTGATATTGATGCTTGTGTCAATTGTGAGTTCTGTGAACGTATATGTCCAGACATGGCAATTTTTCTGATAGATAGAAAAGAAGCAGAGAAAGCCTACAAAAAAGGGGCAGTACAAGAGGGCACAGTGATTCCTGAATTCGAAGATGAAAAGGAGGAATCAAAATAAATGCCAGAACGTGTAATGTTTACAATGGGTGATATTGCCTGCGCAGAAGGTGCATTAAGTGCAGGATGCCGGTATTTAGGCGGTTATCCAATCACTCCTGCAACCGAGATTGCGGAATGGATGTCAATTCGGATGCCACAGGTAGGAGGAGCATATGTCCAATATGAGGATGAGATAGCAGCCATTACAAGTGTTATTGGAGCCTCGTGGACTGGAGTAAAATCAATGACTGCTACATCTGGACCAGGTGTTAGTTTGATGTTGGAAGCAATTGGACTTGCTGTGATGACCGAAACCCCCTTGGTTATAGTCAATATCATGCGTGGAGGTCCAAGTACAGGTCAACCTACACGAGGTCAACAAGGAGATATTATGCAGGCAAAATGGGGTAGTCATGGAGACTATCAAATAATTGCATTAACCCCTGCCTCTGTGCAGGAGATGTTCGATCAGACAGTTCAAGCTTTCAATTTGTCAGAAAAATACAGAACTCCCGTTTTTGTATTAGCGGATGAAACTGTCGGACATATGAGAGAACGCCTAGTAATTCCAGATGAGAAAGATTTGAAGTTAGAGTATAGGAAGACACCCACTGTGGACCCAAAGGACTATCTTCCATTCAAAGCAGATGATGATCTCGTACCTCCTATGGCACTTTTTGGATCTAAGTACCAATTTTATGCCACAGGTCTAACTCATGATGAACGTGGATATCCCAGTGACAAAGAGAATGTGCAGATCGAACTCGTTACTCGCTTGCAGAACAAGATTCTCCATAATGCTGACAAGATCATTGATGTTGAACGTATAGAACTTGATGATGCTAAGATTGGAGTGATTGCCTATGGTACTCCTTCAAGAAGCGCAAAGAAGGCCATCAAGGATGCTCGTAATGAAGGTATAAAGGCAGGACTTCTTAGGCTCAAAACTGTGTGGCCATTCCCAGAAAAGCAAGTAGCACAGTTAGCATCTGAAGTGGACCACATCATTGTTGCGGAGCAGAATCTCGGTCAAGTCTATCACATGGTGAAAGCAGTCGCTGCACCGACACCAGTACATTTGATGGCGAAACCTGCAGGAATGCCTCAATTACCACATGAGATTCTAACCAAGCTTAGAGATGTCAATTCAATGTAGACCTTTCAATTTCAGATTAACAGCGTTAATGAAATCGTCGACCACATCAACAAGCCTTTTATCATCTTTAGTGAGAAGCCGTGATAAGGAGAACCTCCTATGACCGAATCCACACCAGTGCTCAGGCATCCTATGTCCAAGTACATTCGAGAGGACAGGCAACCCTTCATCTATTGTTCAGGTTGTTCAATTGGTATAGTCACAGGAATGCTTGCGCGTGCAATCGACAACCTTGGTATTGATATTAACAAGACTGTTATCGTTTCAGGAATTGGCTGCACTGGTCGAACTTCTGGCTATTTCAAGACTGGAACATATCATACCACACACGGAAGAGCGATTGCTTTTGCAGAAGGGGTAAAGATAGCGAATCCAGAACTTGAGGTTATTGTTGTCAGTGGGGATGGAGACATATCAGCAATTGGAGGAAACCACCTCATTCACGCCTGTCGAAGAAATATCGACATGACTGTAATCTGCATCAATAACATGAACTACGGAATGACGGGCGGACAGTTCGGTCCAACAACAGAACATGAGCGTTATTCGCAGACCAGTCCACGCCCATATGGAAATCTCGAGCACCCATTTAACCTTGTAAAACTTGCAGCTTCTTCAGGTGCTACCTTTGTTGCCAGATGGACAGCTGTACAAGCACGTAGAGCAACAAAATCTATCGAGAAGGCAATCGAGAAAGAAGGCTTTTCCTTTGTAGAAATCATTGGAGCATGCCCTACAGCCTACGGCAGAATGAATCGCCTTGGTGATGGGGTTACCATGCATAAACACCTACTTGAAGTAGCAGAGATTCAGAACGGACTTCCACCACACGAAGCGGAACTCGATTATGCAACCAAAATCATCTGTGGAGAGTTTGTGAATATCGAGAAACCAGAGTATACTGCGGTCCTTGCAGAAATGCAACGCAAAGCCAAAGGTGAATAAAATGAGCAGATACGAGGTCAGAATCGGCGGATTCGGAGGGCAAGGCGTCGTCACCATGGCAGTTGTCGCTGGAGAAACAGCATCACTCTATGATAAAAAATTCGTTGTACAGACTCAATCCTATGGGCCAGAGGCGCGAGGCGGAGCAAGTAAGAGCGAAATTGTAATCTCTGATGAAGAGATAGATTTTCCCAAAGTGCAGGCACCAGATGTATTTGTTGTACTGAGTAGAGCTGCTTACTTGGAATATGTGAATGGCTTGAAGGATGATGGCATTCTGATCATCGATGAAGATCTTGTAAAGATAGAAAGTGATATTCCTAAAACAATGAAGGTATACAAGATTCCAGCAACAAGAATCGCAGACAAAGAAGTTGGAAGTAAGCAGGCAACTAATGTTGTGATGCTTGGAGCTTTTGCAGTGATTACAAAAGTTCTATCAATCGAAGGTCTGAAGGCACGAATCGAAGAAAAATGGCCTAGATTTGTAAAGTCAAACATGCTTGCTCTAGAGTTAGGTATGAAAGCTGGTGAAGAAGCACTAGCAAAGACCGCATAGAGCCATTTTCATCAACCTTAAGTGATAGAGCATTTTAGATTCAAATATGAATTCAGAAAGACCTCTAGATGATTGGCTATTTCTTATTGGAGATTGGAAAGGCCGTTCTGAGGATGAGTTTGGCGGCAAAGGTGTCATTGAAACATCAAGCGTTTTTACCCTTGAACTAAGTGACGGCTTTATCTATGGAAAACAAGAATCAGTACGAAATGGTGCTATTGAGAATCAGAGTATCAGTATGATGTTCTATGATAAGAGAAACAAGAAGTTCATTCGAAAGACCTTCTTCAACTATGGATTTGTTAATAATGAGGTCGAGTATGAGAGGTCTGAAACAGAAATACGCTTTGAAGTTATCTTAGAACCAACACCACAAGCATTCGATAAGATGAAGTGGAGATCCTACATCCGTAAGGTTTCAGATGATGAGATACGTATGGGCTTGGAAGTTGCAAAACCCGGGGAAGACTTCACATCTTATGGTGAAAATGTACTGGTTAGAGTTTAGTGAACAACTCATAACAGGATGAACATTAGGACTTCCCATTTAGCGCAATAACCGCAGCTCCTAATGCTCCTGTGAACTGAGGTTCTTCAGGAATCCATAGTTCTGTTCCTAAATGCTTTGACAGATAATGACGAAATGCAGGGTTCAATGCAACCCCTCCAGTTACACATACAGGAGGTACTACCTTTACTCGTTTTGCCAATGCAACAATCTTTGTGGCCATTGAGTCATGGATACCTGCAGCTATATCATCTGGTTTCGCTCCAGCTCCAATATGCCCGATAACTTCACTTTCAGCAAAGACTGTACATGTACTGCTAATTGAAGAAGGAGAGTCTGATTGAAGAGCAAGAGGACCTAACTCATCTATTGTTATACCCAGCACTCTTGCCATTACTTCTAGAAATCTTCCAGTTCCTGCTGAACACTTATCGTTCAATTCAAAATCTTCGGGTCGTCCTTTTTTGCCTATTCGAATTACTTTGGAGTCCTGTCCACCAACATCTATCAGAAGACGAATTTCAGGATTTAGAGAGTGAACACCGCGCGAGTGACAAGTTATCTCGGTCACGGATTTCTCAGCATTCTCTACACGAGCACGTCCATATCCCGTGCTGATTATCGCAATATCATCAAGTTGAAGGCCAGATTGTGATTCAAGTTCTTCCAGAATTTTATCGATTGCCTGAGAGGCTGCTGCTCCTGTGAGCATGATGTGTTTTGCGCACACCTTCATATCACTGTCAATAAGAAGACCCTTTGCAGTTGTTGAACCAATATCAATACCAATTCCAAATTTGCTCACAATAGGTACCTCACATGAACATCTCTAGCAAAGCATCCACTCGTGTTTGAATTTGTGCCTCGTTATATACTCTAGAGTCGACCATATCCCCTTCAATCACAACACCGGGAACGCCAGTCCGTTCTGATACAATCTCCTTTGAAACTAGTTGACCAAGTGAGTAGCGTTTACAGGATCGTACAGAGAACATCACAAATCCATCAAGGTTGTAGTCATCTATCAATTCACACATTTTGTCAATCTTTGCCTCTAATCCCTTGTTGAGATAAACATTGGAATAGATACTTACTACACTATCAAACAGATCATCGCCCTCACCCTCAATCTTAAGCTTTCCAGACCAAGCATGGGTGTAGGTATCCGCAGGAAAGGCAACTCCACGTTTTGCAAGTCCATTGAAGAAACGGAAAATAGAATGCCAAGGGGGAATGTTATCCCAGAGCAGACGTATCTTCTCATCACGGATTGCACCAAGCCCCTCTTTTACTCGCATCTCAACCTCATCTAGAAGAGTTTCATAGAAATCAATGATAAGTTCTGTACCCCTCATTGAAACAACTGGAGCCATTGCCAAGAATCTATCAGCACAATTGAGAGGAGTAGGGCTTGTCTTGCATGCGGTCAATGACTTGTTCCACAATTCAAGCGCTTTACTTGAAAGGTCTGCTACCTCATGCATCCTCTCATCGGTTAGGGTCGTATTGAAAGTGGTTCCTAGGAAATCCACCAATCTATCTAGACCATTTCGTACGTATTCCTTGTGATGATCGGGTTGTCCATCAGTAATTGGAGGCGTGTCAAACAAGAATACGGGTGCTCCTGTTTGTTCTGAAACAGCATCGTACCATCTAAGAACTGTGCCACAGATATTATTTCCAGCAAGGAGTGCTTGTGGAGTAGGAAGACCATCCATAGGACTCTGATCTGGTTTCTCAACAGAACCAATACTTGCCCGTGCATAAGAGCAGAGTTCTTGGGAATAACCAATCTCTTCGGCATATCCACAGACTTCGGGTCCTACTTTTTGAGACCCAACCACTGCACCATACTGTTCAGGATAGCTTACGCCTACGCCCATAGCTACTGGAATCTCCACTGGAAACCCAGATGTGACCCATGCAAGACGATTCTCCTCGCTAGCCTGATGTCCTTCTAACATATACTGGAACATAATCTGCTGAAGCAGTTTATTCGACTCAAGTTGACGGTAGACTTTTTCTTCTTTTTTCTTCTCGGTCATCAGGTTCACCTCATGTGTATCCAGCTGATTCTAAAAATGTCTGAATTTTAACTTCAATCCGTGCTCGATCTGAGAGTTCTGGGTCTATCGGAATTCGTACAGTTCTAATTCCTGCTTCTGATGCAACCTTCTCAATTGATGGAGCTTCGAACTGGTCAGGGTCACAAAATGATTGTTCACAAATTAGCAAACCATCAATATGAAGTGCTTTGACTAAATCCTTGAGAGATCTCATTCGATATTGTAATCCCTCTTGAGTCGGTTCACCAGGTGCTGCAAGAATTGATTTTGCCATTTCTTCAAAAGGTTCTCCATTCTTGTCTAATGGCGGTGCAAATACACTCTTGAAACCAAATGAAAGAAGATCTGAAACAATTATGGAGTCACTAACCCCATTAATTCCGTTGATGATGGTTGCAATCGCTTGAGGTTCTACCATTCCACCTACAGCAAGAATTCTTGGTCCGGGTGAGCGTTTGAATGGTTTTACCTTAGAGAAGTCTTTCTCCTGAAATCCAGACATGATAGAATTGATGATGTTTAAGAGACCTTTCGATTTCATCTTCTCTTTCACTAACGATGAAACTCTATGAATTTCAGAAGCTACAGACACCAATGGAGCAGTCAGGAAAGAGCGAACAAGTCGTGACAATTCAGTATATGATAGTACTTCAGGGTCAACTACTCTAGCGCTGTATAGAAACTGAGCATCATGACGGAATTCTCGGATTATTGACACTGCTCGTTCATAATTATCCATCATGAATGGGCGGTTGAGGGTCGATTCAATCATCTTGCTCAGAATCTCAAGTTCCTTTGTCAAGTAAATTCTTGTAGAATCATCATCAGCATATCTTGTTACGGGGTAAGTCAAACGATAGATACGGTCATCGGGAAATCTAATCTTCCAGATATCAGTGAGGTTCTGTAGAGAATCACATGTATTACTTGGAAAGAGTAGACCGGTAATCTGGGGTAGTTGGTCATTGGTTCTCTGATTGTAGAGATTTCTGATATATGAACATGCAAATGTTTGAAGACTCTCTTCAAATCCACTACTTACTCCTGGGATTGCCCTCATTAACGAGGGTGTAAGACCATGAGCAAGTATTAGTTCGAGAGGGGCATGTGGATAGATGTATCCAATAATTTCTTCTCCAGCTTTTACAAGCTCTTGCAGACCTAAACCAGATTGTTCTAGAACTCCTTCGTAACTCACTGTTGTTACCTCGTCAAATTGTAGGGACTAATGGGATAACTAACAAAATACATCTTATTTGTTCCGCTAAATAGTCCAATTTTACTGGTAGAAGGTATTAATTAGCACAATATCCAGTATAGAGAGCTATACTTTGAATGATTTTGACCATAAAGTTTTGGTCAGGACATGAAAAAGAGAGGAGACAAATATGGAAGATCAATTATGGCACAAGACACGATGGCCATCCACTGTCAAGAAATCTCTAGACTATCCGGATGAGCCTCTCTATGCGCTGCTTGACAATATTGCTGCGAAAAATCCCGATGCACCATCGACCCTATGGTCAGGCGTATCCAGAAGTTTCGCAGAAGTAAAAGACGAAGCTGACAGGATTGCAAATTTCCTGGTCAGTAGAGGAATTAAGAAGGGAGATCGGGTCGCTATTTTCTTACCTAATCTTCCACAATACCCACCAGTCTTCTTTGGTATTCTGAAGACAGGTGCTATCGCCGTAACATGCAATCCATCATATACTGAAGCGGAATTGAATTTCCAGCTCACTGACGCTGGTGTCAAGGCAGTATTCTGTATGGATGATAAGAGATTCACACCCTTGACTTACAAAGCTGTCAAAGGAACTGATGTTGAATCCGTGATTGTTTGTAGTGTGAAGAGCTTCTTACCAAAAGTAAAGGCGGTTCTTGGAGGTCTCATGGGTAAGATACCAAAGAGTCCCCATTACGAAGAAGGAATCACTTACTTCTACGACAACATTATGGAGGAGTTCCCACCTGAAGCTCCAGATGTCAAAATAGATGCTAAGAAGGACTTAGCCCTGATTTTGTATACCGGCGGTACCACAGGGACTCCTAAGGGAGCAATGCTGACTCATCGCAATCTGTATTCAAATGTGATACAAATAGAGGAGTGGGTTCAGTTGGAACCACCAGGTGGTGGAGCTCCCGAGAAGCTGACGCCGGGTGAAGAAATCTATGTTGGTGCTTTGCCTTGGTATCACAGTTTTGGGTTAACCCTAACAATGATTGCTTCGTACTTGATAGGAAGTGCAGTCATCTGCATACCTGACCCACGAGCTGGTAAGCCTCCATTATCAGATCTACTATCAGATATTCAGAAATACCAAGGAACTGTGATGCACTGTGTTCCAGCACTTTTCGCGGGTATGGTAAACAATCCAGAAGTTGGAAAGTATGATCTATCATCGATTAAAGCATGCGGATCAGGTGCGGCACCACTCCCACCCGAGCTAGCAAAGAACTTTGAGGCTGCAACAGGAGCGTTAGTGTTTGAGGGATACGGATTAACCGAAACATCACCAATGACTCATGCGAACCCATCTCTTACGAACCTTCGTAAATTTGGTTCAATTGGTGTGCCTATTCCAGATACATACTCTGTCATTGTCGATATGGAAACTGGCGATAAGGTTCTAGCTCATGGAGAAACTGGAGAGATTGCCGTACATGGGCCTCAGGTGTTCCCGGGTTACTGGAATAAACCAAAGGAAACAGCTGAAGTGTTCCGTAAAATCGATGGAAAAGACTACTTCTTGACTGGAGATATTGGTCACATCGACGATGATGGATTCTTTGTCATCTCTGACAGAAAGAAAGACATGGTGAATGTTGGTGGTCTCAAGGCCTACCCACGAGAAATCGAAGATACTTTGTATGAACATCCAGCGATATCTATGGCAGCAGCCATTGGAGTACCAAAGGGTGATGGTACAGGTAACGAATTTGTGAAAGCATTCGTCGTTCTGAAGGCTGGTGAGACAGCAACTCCGGATGAGATAATTGCATGGGCAAAGGAGAGACTTGCTGCATACAAGCGTCCAAAGGAAGTCGACATCGTTTCAGAACTCCCAGTTAGTACTGCAGGGAAGGTCTTGCGAAGAGAACTTCGAGCCAAGGAACTTGAGAAGAGAGGTCTAAGTTAGACCAAGTATAGCGGGAGAATAAACTCCCGCTGTTTCCTTTTTTTTCATATCTCATATGTTCGAATTTCATTTACAGATGTGTTCTGATTCAATTTCTTATTCCAAGATCTTGTCACCTGATGCAATCCGTAAAATTCGATGAATGAAACTAGGACAACTATGACACTGAGATCAAACAAAATTGATTCATGAAGGGTGTGAGATACCAAAAATATGAGGTACATAATCGAATTGATAGCCACAGCGAGAGAAACAACTGGTACTAGGAAAGCGATATTCCAAAATCTTGTTGATGGGTTAAAACTCCAAATGCCCATGACAAAATCCCATAGTCCCAGGAATAAAGGAATTAGAACTGTCATCCAATCACAATTACCAGACGCATTGATACAATCAACTAGCAAATTGAACTGTACTAACGCAGCAGCGATGTAAATTATCACTCTTGAGAAATTCACTAGTCTTACGAGTGATTCTCCGTTATTCCCCTCGTACTCCTCTTCAAACATTGATGTTCAGGACCCAGTTACTACTGAGGATTAAATCAGTATGTATCCACGCGTTTCGCAATCAGCCTCAACAAATATCAGTGACTATAACAATAATGAAAGAATAGAATTCATAGATTATTCTACAAAAAAGAGAGGAGCTTGAATAACTTGGATGAGACGTACTGGCAATCAGGACCTGCTTGGCCAAAACATGCACGCAAGACCATTGATTATCCGAAAGAGCCATTGTTCGCAATGTTAGACAGAGCTGCTGAAAAGAGTGGAAACCTACCCTATACTGTGTTCATGGGTAAATCACAAACCTTTGCAGAAGTGCAAGAACACGCAGATAGAATAGCTAATTTCTTGATCAGTAAAGGAATCAAAGAAGGGGATAGAGTAGCCATCTTCCTCCCAAACGTTCCACATTTCCCTGCTGTGTTCTTTGGAGCGCTCAAAGCAGGTGCTAAAGTTGTTACTTGTAATCCACTGTACAAAGCTGGTGAACTGAACTTCCAGCTTAAAGATACTGATGCTCAGATTGTCTTTGCACTTGATCACCCAACTTTTACACCTACATGTTATGAGGCGATCAAAGGAACAAATGTGCACACCGTTATTGTCTGCAGTGTGAAACCATTCCTATCCAAAGCAAAAGCGATTATTGGTAGTCTAATAGGGAAGGTTCCGAAGAGCCCCTATTATGAGGAAGACAAGACAGTATTCTATGAACAGATTCTAACAGAATATGAGCCCAACGCACCTGTAGTCAACGTGGATCCGATGGATACTGCAGTCCTAATATTCACCGGCGGGACGACAGGATTGCCTAAAGGAGCTGAATTGACACATTACAATCTTACATCAAATGTGCTCCAGATTAATGAGTGGGTTTACTTAGAGGAGGAAGATGTGCAGGGCAGAGATGGTGGTGTTCAATATGAAGAAGAGGTCTTTGTTGGAGCTGTGCCTTGGTACCACAGTTATGGACTGACTCTTACGCTCTTAATGGCTACGTGGTATGCTGGAAAACTAGTATGCATCCCGGATCCGAGATCTGGAAAACCACCTTTGTCAGATTTACTGAGTGAACTAGCCAATACTAAAGGAACTGTCTTGAACTGTGTACCTGCACTCTATGCGGCTATTGCTAACCACCCCAATGTGGGAAAGTATGACCTCTCATCAGTTGGTATCTGTAGCTCCGGAGCGGCCCCATTACCACCAGAAGTTGCCAAGGCATTCGAGGCGGTGACAGGAACCCTCCTTTTCGAAGGATACGGTCTCACTGAAACCTCTCCTGTGACTCATATCAATCCAACCAACAGTCGGTATAGAAAGTTCGGCTCGATAGGTCTCCCAATATCAGACACCATCTGTAAGATATTGGATATGGATACAGGGATGAAAGAGATGCCCCTTGGAGAGATTGGAGAGATAGCCATTCACGGTCCTCAGGTGATGAAACAATATTATCAGAAACCAGAAGAGACCGCACTTGTAATGCGGGAGATTGATGGCAAGCGTTACTTCCTTACAGGAGATGTTGGACATATTGATGAGAATGGTTACACCTTCATCAGTGACAGAAAGAAGCAAATGATTAACGTCGGGGGAATGAAAGCATACCCACGAGAAATTGAGGACATCTTCTTCACTCATCCAAAGATACAGATGGCTGCTGCTATCGGTCTACCAAGGGAAGAAGATCCAAGTAATGAGTTTGTCAAGGCGTATATTGTCTTGAAAGATGGAGAAACTGGAACTCCGGAAGAATTCATCGAATGGGCACGAGGGAAAATGGCTGGATACAAGAGACCCAAAGAAATCGATATCATAGATTCCTTACCAATGAGTTCAGTAGGGAAAGTATTGAGAAGAGTCCTTCGTGATGCGGAGATGGAGAAGAGAGAGAAGAACTAGTATTTCTTTAGCCCTTCTATCCTCTCAGATTCTCTCGAAGGTCGCTCTCATTGTACCGCCACAGTAGCTGCACTGTGCTTCTAATGGACCCACCCAATCAACATTTTCATGGGAAACTTCCGCACCACATGATGGACATTTCAATGGTAAACGGACAGTAGTTGTTTGACTTCGATGGGTTTGGACCGATCCAGAATGTTCCTTAGGAATCACGTGCATTGGAGCATCAACGAGAATCGTGTCTTGGAACTTAGTAGATACTCGGCGACGAGAACGTCTACACGCTAACCCACCACAGATAAGCGGCAAAATTACTGCTAGTATAGAGAGCAGTATTGCCCATTCCATCATTGAAAGAGATTGGAAAAATCCAGGAATATGAGCATCATCATAAACTCCGACACTGTAAAACCCACTTGTATCATGATAGACCGAATTTTCACTGACCCGAATGTAAACTGTGCTATTTGTGTTCAAAGTGAAAGCAATACTCGGAAAATTACCAGTTTCTGTTCCGCTCTCAGCAATAACATTAGAAAACTCACTATCTTCAGCAATAGTGATCTTCACTTGTAACCCCCAGAATGAGTCAGTATCAACAATAACCGTCCAATGACCAGCTTCTAAATCAGCAACGTAGGAGTTTAATCCGCTGAAGAGATGCTCATTCGTACGGGGAGTATTCGCGACCAAATTAGCTTGTGCGGATACAGTGCCTATAAGAAATAACATAGACAATACAACTGATAGTATGAGAATTAGATGGGGCTTGCGCATAGACTACAACTCAAGTAAATGACAAAATATCCCTGTTAATAGATTTAACCTAGACATTCCTGGACATCGAGTCCGGGATGATGTTCGATTCCTGCTTCATCGAGGCGGCATTGTAAATCTCGGAAGATTTGCTATGTCTTACTTCCTCTCCGGTCAGCAGTTCAATGATATTACCTGTTGAAAGTGTTCGAGTAAGAATCACACACGCTCAAAGGTAGCTCTCATGGTACCACCACAGTAGCCACACTTAGCTTCCATTGGACCCACCCAATCGACGCTTTCATGAGAAACTTCAGCTCCGCATGAAGGACATTTCAAAGGTAGTCGGACAGTTGTGGTCTGACTTCCGTGACGTTGAACACTTTTTTGATGCTTGTCTGGAATTACATGTATTGGTGCTTCAACAGCAATACTCTCGTGAAACTCTCTTCCTTTGCGTCCTCTTCTGCTACTAACTATGCTTCCAATGCAAATAGGAACAAAAATTATAGCAGGGACGATTATGAAAATCAAATCAAAGAGGTCAATTGATTCTAAAAATCCAGGAATGTGACTGTCGTCATAGACCCCTATTTCGTAGTAACCACTGGTGTCATGGTATACTGAATTTTCACTGACTGCGATATATACAGTAGAACTCGAGTTTAGTGTAAAATCAACACTTGGATGATTACCTGTACCACTTCCACTTACAGCAATTATGTTTGAACCAGAAATATCCCAAGAAACAGTAATCTTGACTTCAAGATCATCCCAATCCGGTTCGATAATTACTGTCCAGTGCCCAGCTTCTAAATCTAATACATAACTGTTGGTTGTATCAGAGTACACATATTCATCAGTTCTTGGAACGTTAGCGATAATTGATGCCAAAATTCCAGAAACATGGATGTCGTCATAGACCCCAATTTCGTAGTAACCACTGGTGTCGTGGTATACTGAATTTTCACTGACTGTGATATATACAGTAGAACTCGAGTTTAGTGTAAAATCGGCATATGGATAATTACCAGTGTCATTTCCACTTGCAGTAATTATGTTTGAACCAGAAATATCCCAAGAAACAGTAATCTTGACTTCAAGATCATACCATGAATCTAAAGCGGCAACCACTGTCCAGTGCCCAGCTTCTAAATCGGATACATAACTGATGGTTGATCCAGAGTCAATATATTCATCAGTTCTTGGAACGTTAGAAACAAGATCAGCTTGAGCAGAAACAGTTCCAATTAGTAAAAGCATGGGTACTAACAGAATTCCATGAATGAGTCGTCGCCTGTCCATTATGAGTACCTAAATCAATGAGAATTATTGCATATTATTATAGTTGCTGGGATTATGGATTCATTCCAGATTCTGATTTCTTGTGAGTCTTACCTAGCTCGACATAGAGTTCAGCACCTGCCATGAATGCTTCACGAAGATTCTCAGGGACCTCTTTCACGACTTTGCCAGGAATACCTAGCACAAGACTTCCATCAGGAATCACTGTGTTGTTGGTTACCACAGAGCCAGCTCCGATGACACAATCATTGCCAACCTTTGCCCCATCAAGAACTATTGATCCCATTCCGATAACAGTTCTATCACCAATCTCACAGGCGTGTATCACACAATTATGACCACCAGTCACATAGTCACCTATGATTGTAGGATTAGCGAACGTTGTATGAACTGTAGCATTATCCTGAATTGAAGTCCCCTTTCCAATTCTAATATAATTCATGTCAGCTCGAAGCACTGCAAATTCCCAGATACTGGAATCTGCTCCAACTTCAATATCACCAATCAAAGAAGCTCTGGGAGAGATGTATGCTTCAGGATCAATTTTCGGTTTCTTACCATCAAACTCGTAGAGACCCAATATTCACACCTGAAGTGGATTTTATTGCTCTGTATCTTTAAGACTATCGTAACCGTCAAAGCTAGTTTTGAAATCCCTGGATTTCCAGAACACATTTTACTGTTTCTAGTTGGACGGAAGATATGAGATGCACAAATAAATCACAATGAGTACAATTCTTGGTGTGTCGATAACGGTATAATTGCAGTAGACAGAAGTCATATGGTTGAGATAGAATGCCAGCTACACCATTTCATTATCCATTTGCTTTTCTGATATCCAAAATAGATAGGCGGTTGTCCCTGCCTGCATTAGTAGTTGGATCAGTGATACCAGATATTGAAGTACCACTCATGCGGATATTCTTCAGTGACTTGCCAGACCATTTGTTCTTTCACAGTCTGATTGGAGCTGTTACAGTAGGGACCATTCTAGCAGTTATCGTTACTTGGATTCTCTATGCACCAATAATCTCCACTCTTTTTTGTGTGGATCGCGAGAGATTGAACAAAGTATGTGGAATGTCAAAAATATTGGTCGTTTCGTGCCTTATTGGAGTCCTTTCACACCTGTTGCTAGATTATCCAATGCACTGGTTCAATCCAATTCTTTGGCCATGGGTAGACCCGTTTGATGTTGTAGGACCGATGGTTCTTCTCTTCACACCATTTGGAAGTATCAGCGGGATTGCCTATCTAATGGCGAATGTATTAACAAACATGATTATGGTTGTGTGTTGGGTGCTGATTTTGAAGAAATACTGGGGAAAGGACCTATGGGGCAATCATTGGGTGGGTGGTAAAGACCAAAAGCAAGATCTTCAATCCGCCGTTCCTTAGCATTCATATAGCTATAGACGACGGGAGGTCCTGTGGTCACCATGACTGAATACAAGGTGAAGGACATTGATCTTGCTGAAGAAGGCAGGATGCTAATCGATTATGCTGAAAAGAACATGCCAGTTCTCATGCTTTTGCGGGAAAAATACTCCAAGACAAAGCCTCTCAAGGGAATGAGGATTACTGGTTGTTTACACGTAACCAAGGAAACAGCAGTGCTTGTTGAAACCCTTAGAGCAGCTGGTGCAGAGGTTGCATGGTCAGGTTGTAATCCCCTCTCAACAAATGACAAAGTTGCAGCAGCACTCGCAGCAAATGATGTGCCAGTCTTTGCTTGGCACGGTCTAAATACAGAGGAATACTACTGGTGTATTGAACAGACCCTGAAAATCAAACCGACCCTGACTCTAGATGATGGTGCAGACCTGATTTTCACCATACATAAAAAATACGAGGAACTGATTCCAGATCTCTATGGCGGCTCTGAAGAAACAACTACTGGTGTTATCAGAATTAGAGCCATGGCTGAGGATGGAGCACTCAAGTACCCAATAATAGCAGTCAACGATGCAGACACAAAGCATCTGTTCGATAATGTCTATGGTACTGGACAGAGTGCCTTTGACGGAGTATTGCGGGCTACCGATATGTTGATAGCTGGTAAGACGGTCGTTATTGGCGGATACGGCTATTGTGGGAGAGGGATGGCTTTGCGTGCAAAAGGAATGGGTGCGGATGTCATCGTAACAGAAGTGGATCCTGTTAGAGGACTTCAAGCTAGGATGGATGGCTATCAGGTCATGAAGATGGATGATGCTGCTTCAAAGGGAGACGTATTCCTTACTGCAACTGGAATGAAGGATATTGTCACAGGTGCACACATCAAGAAAATGAAGTCTGGTGCTGTTCTTGGAAATCTGGGACACTATAACGTTGAAATTAACGAACCAGAGTTGATGGCTCTTAGTAAGAGTAAGAAAAGAATCAGACATGCTCTCGATGAGTATGAAACTAAAGATGGTCGTTTTATATACTTGATTGGTGAAGGAAGATTGGTCAATTTGGCGGCGGGAAGTGGTCACCCAAGCTCTGTAATGGATTTATCTTTCGCCTCACAGTTCAATGCCATGATATGGATGGCTAAGAATGGAAAGGGCTTGAAGCCAGCTGTGTATGAATTCCCAAAGGAATTAGACCTTGAAACTGCCTTGATGAAGCTTCACACAATGGACATAACTATTGATGAATGGACAGAAGAACAGAAGCGATATGCAAAAGCATACGACGAAGGAACTTGAGATATTATGTTGGGGAATCTTCCCCAACTTTTCCTTTTCTGTAATTTGGTTCTATAACAGCTAATCATCACGGTCTGTTGGGTCTTTTTTTTCTAGACGTAGACGTTCTGCTTCTTTCCTTGAGCGCTCAAGTCTATTACGAGCTCTATCCACTTTATCTTTATGACGTTTCATCCACCCATTCAGATGTTTTTTCTTTCGTCTATCATTTGGAGAAGCTATGAGACCCCACAAAGCAACATCATCTTCAGAAGATGCTCTTGTTGCCCATTTCACAGATACACGATCAGAGGATATAGATCTTCTAATCTCTCCAGGATTCTGTTCAGAGGTCATGATTCCATTCATCGCAGCCAGATGTTTTTCATCTTCGATATATTCGGATGGATTCTCCCTTATGATGCGGTCCAACTCTTCAGCTTTAGCTGCATCCTCAGGACTGCCAGATTCCATGAAACGCTTCAAGTCACCCATTGTAAGAGCGAAGTAGATTTCTATCACACCTGAAGGATATTCACGTTCATGTCGTGTTCCATGTTTCTCAATGAATAGAACGAGGTCATGAGATATTTTTTGTTCGAATTTGTATTTCGTCCCCTTCTTTGCATCATAAAGGATAATAGATCGATTCCAAGATATCCGAATGTTGTCTTTAGCATTGATTGTTACACAACCTTCTTCAGGAATAAGATCCTGAAGATAGGCAAGTTGCACCTCTGGTGAGCCATACATAATGAAATGTGGAATACGAACTCCTTGCAGAATCTTATCGCCTACAGGCATTCCTAGTTTTACTAGTAACCTACCAATAACACTTGGTAATCGTAGACCACCCACAGAACCATCATGCTTGTAAAGTGGATTACAGCGAATACTCCCCAGTATTTGGACCATTTGTCGTATCTTTTTGCGACGTATTGCTGTATTTTCATAGTATTGTACTTTATACGTTTCATCTATGGTCCCATCAGACCCAATTGAGGCAAAGAGTCGAGCCATGAGTATCTTGAAAAGCTCCACATCGGGAAATTGAGGATTGACTATTTGCTCACCAACACCAATTCTCTCAATCTGACCTTTGATATCCTTCAATTTCATATCTATCGAGTCTAAAATGAATTTCAGAACTTCTCCTCGAATATGATTAGTTGTAGGTCTTAGATCTGAAATAATACGACCTTCCCCGGATAGACCCTTAGGATCATAGGGCGTAATCTGTTTGATGAGCTGACTTAGCATATAATTACCCTTCAATCCTAGATTCTTCATTGCATTCTTAGTGAGGGTTTTTCGGAGTTTATTGTTAAAGAAGAAAAGCTCCTTGGAGTATAGTTCAAGATAATCAAACTGACTTGTAGTATCATTCCAGATGTATAGAGAGCCATTAGCTTGCCCAAGTCGGAGATTTAGTCCTGTAGAATTCTGCAGATTAAGCTCGACCTTCTCACGATCTTGAGTAATCTTATCTATAATATCAAGCAACCAACGAGGTCCACGTTTTTGATTATACGGACGAAGAGGAATTATTGTGATTCTTCCATGAGATTGGTGATTTTGATAGAGTGCGATTATACTCTTTGATATCTGCTTTATTGACTGTTTCTTAATCGATTTCAGAGGTTTCAAGCTCCGATACCCAGTTGAAGGATCAATCATCATTGATTGTGCTACTGGTGTAAGCTTGCTTTCAAACTGAATGCGGAGTCTTTCATTTGTGAAAACCATATTTAGAAGATAGGGTGGTATACCACTCAACCATCGCCGTGCCGTATGGAATTTTGCATCAACTCTACGTGAAAGCTCAGATTTTGACAGGTCAGGATACAACATCCGTAATTCAAGGATTTTGAAATATGCTCGAACATCCTTCAGTTTTTCTTCAAATCCATCAATCTCTCGAAGATAGGGGTGACGTTCCAGTAATTTCAGGAATTCCTTGAAAGTTCGTGGAACTGAGGCGATTTTTTTCTTAGGTTTCCTTTTTGTGCGTGTTTCTCCTCTTGCTTTCTTCAACCCATCTCTTGCAATAGCTTCAATCAGTCGCGGCAAAGTACCCTTTGCTATCCAGTTCTTTAACGTTGTCAGAGGAACGTCATATTTCTCCGAAAAATATCGTGACATAGCACGTTGGGACATGTGAGAGAAATCGTTTCTGGCAAGTTCATCCCGAACCTTGTAGTAAATCTCAGCAAGTTTTAGACCCTTTTTGTAATGCAACCATTTCTTCATCTCTGGGCGTTTTGATATAGCTTGCTTGAATTCTCTGAATGTAGAGGGAATGAATTGTTGTATGGTTAGCTCCTTGGAATCAGTAACTGATTGTTTCTCCTTCAAAAGAGTTTCAAACTTCTTTCGTAATTTCTTGTTCATAGTGCGAACTACAATGCTAGTCCATACTCGTTCCACTTCATCCTTCCAGAGCTCTTTGATGAGCCGAGGAACCGCTCCCTTTTGTTTTCCCCTCAGATACTTCTTGGCGTTCTCATACTTCTCTTTGTAATCCGGGCTTGCTCGTACAGAGGTGTTTCTCTCAATCCACTCATCGAGGTCTTCCTCGGTTTTCAATTTGGAACGGATATCTTCTTTGAACTTCTCACGTTCCTCTTCTGAGAGTTTGGTAAACAGGTCTGCAATCTTATCCCTAACACTCTTCTGTTCTTGCTCTACCTCATCCTCTTCAGTTTCTTCAAAATATGGTCGATATTCAAGAGTTCTATCTATGTGTTCGTTCCCTGTCATGGCATCAACAATTATCCTCGATTCATCAACCTCCTCTTCTTTCGAGGACTCCAGTTCCTCAACTAACTCATTAACTAGATCCTCAACAAATTCCTCGATGTGTTGGATAGTTTCCTCAGATATGTCGATGGGAAGTTCAAAATCATCTTCAACCTCTAAAGATTCAGCGAGCTCACCTTCAATAACTTCATCCTGTTCCGGAGATATTTTGTCCGCTTCGTTTTCTTTGGATGGTTCAATGGATTCGCGTGATTCATCGACTTCAGGAAGTTCAGTTTCAGAAACGACGACCTCAGATTCAGTTGAGGTGTCGAGGCGCTCTTTTTCAATATCCTTTTTCTCTTCCACAACTTCACTGACCGCTTCTCTGCAATCAGATGCGTCCTCAACTTCCTGTGATTCCTTCACAACTTCTTTTTCCGTAGGTTCCCTCTTAGACTCGTCAATAGAGGTCTCTTCGATCGAATGTTCCTCGATGGTGGTATGTTCCTTCTTTCTTTCAGGTGTTTCAACTTGTTCATGTTCAACTTCTTCAGATTCCGAGATTTCAGGTCGCACTATAGAATTGCGGACCTCAGTGCACGATTCTTGTTCTGCGACTTCCTGATTTTCTTCGGAGGTTTGTTGGACTTCAGATGTTTCTTCTTCGACTGGTTCTACTGACTCCTCTATCCCCAACTCAGCCTTACTCTCAGAAACCTCTCCAGTTTCCGTGACATAGACCATCCCATCACTACCCTCGATATGAGATTCACCCGATGCAGCAGTTTCTTCAGACTCACTACTCTCAGTGGTTTCTTCGGATTCTGAAGAGGTTTCCTTTAATGAAGATTCTTCAAGCTTGCTCTCCATATCGTTGACAAACTCTTCATGGAGTTCTTCACGAACTTCCTCAAGTTCATGACCAAGGTCTTCCTCCATACCTTCTAACTCTTTTACAGATTCGCGAGCTATTTCTTCAGCCCGCTCTGCGTTAGAATCAAGTTCTTCAAGTTCTTTGATTGCCTCCTCAGTGAGCTGTTCGATTTTTTCTCGCTTTTCAAGTTCTTCTGAAGCCTCAGAGGCAATCTCCTCTGCAGTTTTTGAAACCTCATCAACTTCTTGCTGTTCATGTGTTTCGTCAATTTCC
>JAUWOU010000228.1 GCA_030612005.1 Candidatus Thorarchaeota archaeon
AATTTGGGACTTCGCCGGTCAGGCAGTTTTTCAAGATTTGTGGAGCTTCTACTTTTCAGGCACTGACGTCATTTTCCTTGTAACTGACAGTTCATTCAGAAATGTTATGCAGACCAAGTCCCTCTTACGAAACATCCGCAAAGAAGCGCCAGCCGTTCCACTCTTCATCATTGCTAACAAACAGGATCTTCCAGAATCAATGAAGGCTGATAAGATCAAGAGACTGCTTGGTGCCCCAACTTTCCAGATGGTAGCTACTGACAAAACTCGGCGAGAGGAGTTCATTCGACTCATGCTTGAGGTGGCTGCAAAGACCGTGGGGGTAACTTTGCCAGACCTTCCAATCTCTGAAATGATCACAGTTAGACGTGGTACAGAAGATATAGAGCAGCCTGGTCAAGCTGCAGAAAAGGCAAGGATAGAAAAATCTGGAGGATTTGAGAATGTTCCATATGAGATCTCTGATGAAATCTCGTAAATAACTGGTACTTCAGGAACTCAGACCACAACCACGACCCAGACCACAACCCAGGAAACAGCAACTGAAACTAGTACTGCTGAAACTACATTGGTAGCAGAGGTTGTTCCAGACCGGGCACAGATTCTCCATCTAATGCTCATTTATCAACGGGAAGGTATTCCCGATGTAGCGTATCATCTCAATTATGCTGATGAGGATATTGACAAGATTGCTGTTGCATCACTGATTTCTGCGCTCGATTCATTCGGAGGAATTGATGCCAGTGATGAAGATGAAGCTTCTACGAATGCACTTGAGACCATCGAGCACGAAGGAAATCTCGTTATGATTGAGAAGTCCAAGCACTTTATGATGGCTCTAATTGTTACTAACAGAAGTGATGAAGTAGCACAGAGAAAGATTCTGAACTCACTGCTATTGGGTATTGAACAAAAATATCATGATATCTGGGATACTTGGGATGAAGACATTTCCGTCTTTGAAACTTCCATGTTCGATGTGCTGATTGAACTACCGCTCAAACCAGTAAGTTTCGATTATATTGTTAGAGCAAGAGAGGCCGGTAGACCACTCCCATTCAATAGTCGTGAAGTGGGTAAGGCTGTTGTTGAAGTGAAGTCTGCAATTGAGAGCAATGAAACCGTTGGTGGACTTGTACGAAGTCTAGACATTCCTCGAGAAATTGTTATAGGCTGTCTACAATTGATGAACCAGTACGGTTGGATTGATTTCAAGGTAGAGCTTGGACCCACTAGTCACCTGAAGAAAATTGGTGTGGTCGATGAGGATAATCCATATGGTGATGTGGTTATCAAATTTGTAGACCTCTGTGACGGGGAAACTTCTCTTGAAGATGTAGTCAGAAAATTAAGAGTAAGTCTTCCTGCAATGAAATTCGTCGCGACCAAGCTAGTTCTAGATGGAGTTCTAGAAGTCGTTGCATAATTCAAAACCAGCTAAGTTGGTATCACGATTCTCTCTTTGTACTTTGGAATCATTATTCCCTTTGCTTGAGTAATATATGGAGTATGCACCATTATCCTTTTTCCCTTGAACGATTTGATGTATGTTTCTAGGTTTGTCGCTGAGGAATGAGCACTTAGTCTAGCGTATTCTACAGTGCATTCGTGAGGCTCATATCCATGTAGTAGATTCCAACCCGGAGTACGTGGCGCCATATATCCGCATGGCATTACCGCAGCCTTTGGATTATTTCGTTGCTCATTGAAATGGTGCCTTGCAAGACCTCCAGACATCATCCCTCCCCCTGCAACCAAGACATCTGACTCTTCAAGGTGGATTCGGTTCTTCTTCATACTCTGCCAGCTGCCAGTCACACCCACCATTTTGGTTACTCGCTCGGCCATGCCAGTTACCATCACATTTCTGTTTTTGGTGATTCCTATCTCGTCAAGCATAATTAGAATCTCTTGGGACCTACCTACTGCAAAACTGGGAATTATCACGGGTCCATGATCTGCAATCGTCTTACTGAATTGTTCTCTCACTTTGGAACGATCGAAATCTTCTCTTGCCCAATACGTACCATCAAAAATGACATAGTCTGCATCGGTAGGTAGATTCGCTCCCGGAAAGAGAGCTGATTTATCCATATTGAAATCACCAGTATATAGAATCTTTACACCTTCAATGTCAATCAGGTAGGCTGCGCTCCCCGGAATATGGCATGCATCGATAGGAGTCACAACAATGCCTGGACCGACCTCGTTGCTTTTTCCGTATTCTAATCTTACGTGATTCTTGGTTACCTTTTGAACATTAGATTCATTGAAACGAGAAATCAGGTCATGCTTGTCATGTTTCCGTGGAGGAAATGGTGTGCCGATTTTTAATGCATCATCTAATAGGATCTTTGTAACTCCACCCGTTGGACCTACTGAGCACCATTTTCCACTAAACTCTTCAAAGAGAATTGGTAATCCTCCCACGTGGTCTAGATGTGAGTGACTTATCAAAACAGTATCAATCATCTCAAGCTCTGGAACCCACTCAGGAATCCGATGGTTAGCAACTGACATGCCAAAATCAAGCAATACTCCTCCCGTATCTGTTTTGATGATAATTCCACTTCTACCAATACGTGGGCCGCCAAGAAAAATAATCTCAATCTTCTTTGTCTTGGTTGAATATGCAACAGAGGGAAGAAGGTCCATCCGAAGCTTCTGTGGTATTAGTTCGAAAATGACTGGGTCAACTGCCTCACCTGGTGGAGGTGAAGATAACTCTTGAAGGCGTATTGGAAGAACAGTCTGCTTGTTTGTTCTGAATTTCTCCTTTTCAAAAACTTTCTTCATTACCTTTACAGAATCATTGACAGACATTCCAGAGTCTATTTTATCCTGAGCTCTTTCATAGACATTTTTCTTTTTTACCTTAAGGAGCTGCAACTGAATTGCGTCTGGACCCCACTCCTTCAAACCTTCGAATGATTCAAGGAAGGTCATATCTTGTACTGCTTCTTTGAGATACTGCGGATGCCTTGTTATTGCATCCACCAATCTAAACTCCTCACTATCTATCTCTGCCTGGATATCAATTCCTAATTCTTTTCCTACCTCAGAAAACATTGAGGGCATGAACAGGGGTGCTCCGAGGAACTGAATCCAATATCTAACCTCAGCTAGTATATCTTTTGCAGACTCGTTGTTAACTGCAACCAAATAGACTACAGCCTTACGTAACCATTTCTCAATCGGTGCTTGCTTTCGAATATACCGTAGTGAATATCTGTATAGAAATCGGAAATCTTCCTCATTGTAGTTACCAAAAACAAATCCGTGAAGACAGAGAGTCATTGCCTGAATCATCCCTTCTACAGAGAAATCCTCCTTCGCATCTCTGAACATCAACATCAGCCGATCATTTACTTGTTGTGCCGTTTCTAGAGATTCTGCGTTTTGATTCAATGCTTTAGCAAGTTCAAAGACGATGAACTCTCTGGACTCACCGAAGATACCCTCTCCTTTAGGAATTTGTTTTCCTTTCAGAGCTAGTTTCAGATCACTCTCGGCCTGTGCAAAGATCTGTTGAATCATCTTGTGTTTCGTCTTTGGAGGGTTTTTCAAAATGGTCACTTCTTTTTCACTTGATATAATCCTTGACGACTATCTCTGAGAGAAATTCGTTTCATTATAACACCTTCACTCATCAAAAGAGAAAGTGCGTAACGTACTGTTCTCGGTGGGAGCATAGTTTCCTCTATTATTTCCTTCTGGCTTAGCTGTCCTTTGTATTCAAGAACCTTTAGGACAAGTTTAGCGCTAGGTGGCAAATCATGAGCCAAATCTTCTGACATCTCTGATTTCATTAAGAGCTTTCCCCGTAACTCTGCAACTCTCTCAGATTCAAATTTCACGAAAATTGCATTATAGTCAGCTCGACGAATAATGATTGGTTTGCTATCTATTTTTTTCCTTATCTGCCCATCAAGAACGGCTTCTATTGCAACAGAACTAGTCAGGTCCCTAATTTCAACTTCCATATCATCTGGTAGAACAAGCGGTCGCCTTGATGGATTTACACTATTGACAGGAATGATTGAAAATACCGGTGATGAACTAAGAATAACTGGACCTCCCACACTCAAAGCATAGGCAGTACTTCCTGTTGGAGTTGCGACAATTAGTCCATCGCTCCCATCCTTCCAAAACTGTTCTCCATCTATTAGAAGTGAATAACGAATTAGGGTGGCACTTCTTCGAGCAAAGATTCCAATATCATTCAGGAGTGGTGGGGTCTTTTTTCCTGCTATCTCCGCCACGAGTCGCTTCTTCTCTTCTCCTGTCCATTTGCTACTTAGTAAATCATCTACAACTGAATCAAAATTCGAAACTATAACGTCAAAGAGAAAATCTGGTTGGCCCATTGAAGCAATTGGAAGAATT
>JAUWOU010000213.1 GCA_030612005.1 Candidatus Thorarchaeota archaeon
CTACTAACGCAGTTACTGCACAAACACCAGTCTTTCCAATTGATTTTGTTAATGACGAAACACTGTATGTCTATGCTAGTCTAGATGGTCAGAATATCAAGGATTCTAATGATATTAACCCCGTTGAAATAAATATGGAAGATCCTATGGAGATATTCCTTCAAATTAATGTGTCAAGTTCAGTTGATTTGAATATGAGTGGATCAATCATATTCTACTATCAAGGCTTTGCAATTTTCCCGATTCAAATTATTGATCCTGTGACTAACTCAACATGGATTTGGGTGAATCATGAAAGTGATATTCCCCCAGTAGCTGCGATGATAGATCTCTCTTCAGCTCTCTCATACAGTGGAATCAAGCTTGCAACTGGAATTTTTGAAGCATCAATGGATTTCAGATACTACCTCGATGGTGATCCTACAACAGAGTATGTTGTATCCAATACATTCTACTTCTCCATTCCCTCAACGCCACAGGATGTTTTCACTTCAGTTACAGGTATTTCAGCTAGTATTGCCACTGTTGGTGCAATCTACGGATTAGGAAATGGATTCTGGCAACTCTTTGAAGGCTTCAAAACTGCATACAAGTTACGAGGTATTCATAAGAAAGCCTCAGAACTGAAATCTTTGCCAAATCTCACAGTCATAGGTGCATTACCACTTCTATTCTCCATGCTTGCAGGAATGACAAAGATGGGGAAGAAGAAGAAGAAACAGGAGCCGGAAGATGATAAACCTGACGACACTGGTGTTAGTGAATACTTGATACGTCAGAGATTAAGGGAAGTAGCTCCTGATGCTTGGCCTGTCGATAAGTGTCCTAAATGTAAACGGGACTGGAATACTAAACTCGATATGTGCAAGAAATGCAATTTGACACAGGACGATGCACGAGTTGTCTATTCCGATCTTCTAGTTTCAAAGGTGCCTGCTGCACTTAGGCTCATGGGGAATAAGAAGTCTACTGATATTCGAACTCTTGCGAAGAAGACAAAGTCTACTGACTACAACGCTGGAGTGATTGCTGCAGCTATGGTTGATACCGGTGTGACTGAGATTGTTAAAGTAGGAACACCGTTGCGGAGTTTCGTCATGAATATCGCAGGTCTAGCTTTCCTAGTAATTACATGGCAACAATTGCTTGGAGATAGTGCTAGTACATTGCAAACAACAATTACCCTCGTTGGTGCTGCAATGTCCCTTGCAATCATTATTGCTCTCTATGTCAGCCGTAAAACACAGGTTGAGAAATTCGCAGTTGAGATAGACGACGGTAAGAAATGGATACCGACGGAAGAGGAAGCCGCCACAGAAGCAGCAGCAGATGAGGAAGCTGATAGTGAAGCAGCAGATGAAACCTCAGAAGAAACAATAGATGCGGAAGATGCAGTTGAAGCTGTTGAAGAAGAAACAGAGGGTGCCGCTACTGAAGCAGAAGATGATGAAGTGGTTGAAGAGGTTGCAGATGAGGATGATGTGCCTGAAGCTGTTGAAGAAGAATTAGCGGAATCTCCAGAAATTCAAGAAGAAGAGGACTCTCAGGAGATTGCTGACACTGAGGATTCAGAAATTGAATCTGATGCTGACGATAGTGATGCAGAAGAACCAGAAACAGCTAGCGATGAATCTGAAGAGTAATTCCTTACGTCATGTGAGAGCTGGGGCGGTTTCTTTTTCCGCCCCTTTGTCTCTCAATCCTCAGGATTCAAAATCAGAGTCTTCATTCCAAATCGATGGTCGTTGCCCTCCTATTGATTGTGATATTTGTTTCATCATTTCAGTGCAAATGAGTCCGATTCAAAACATTCAAGTTCTGCTTTGAATCGCCAACTCTTGAAAGAGATACTAATTTCTCGGAGATATACACAATGGTCGAGCATATTGCTGTGATTGGATGCGGTGCTGCAGGAGCAACAGCTGCACTGCAGGCACGTAAGTTCAATCGAAAGGTTGAGATTTCACTTTATAATACCGAAAAGTACTCTCAGTACTCTAGATGTGGACTACCCTATACGATTTCTGGAAAAGTAAAAGCATTCGATGATCTCGTTCTAATGCCACCAGATAGCTGGGCGGGACTAAAAATCGATGCCAAGCTTGGTGTGACTGTTACCGATATTGATCACGACTCCCGTGAGCTGACATATAGTGGAGTCGGAGGCGAGGGAACGCAAAAATACGATGCTCTCATCTTTGCTACAGGTGGTAAGAATGCAGATCCACCAATCAAGGGTCTCGACAAGAAAAGAGTCTACGGACTACGTACACTTGATGATGCCAAGGCGCTTGCTCTTGAAGCTGATAAGGCGAAAAAGGCAGTTATAATCGGTGGTGGGCTTATTGGGATGGAAACTGCGGAGGCATTTCATGAACGCGGTCTAGATGTTACAGTTGTAGAATTCCTTCCACATGTTCTTCTAGCAATGGTTGATCCTGACATGGCTGCAATTGTTGAAGAGCACTGTCGAGAACACGGTCTGACAATTCTCAACAATACTGCTGCTCAAGAAATAACCGGCGGTGATTCACCCAAAGGTGTTATTGTCAAGGACCGGGTTTCTGAAAAGGAAACCGAGATTCCTGCAGATTTTGTAGTTGTTGCAACTGGTGCTCGGTCTGTCACAAGCCTCGCAGAAACAATTGGAGTGGAGATAGGTAAGAGCCGAGGTATCAAGACCGATGAAAGAATGTTGACTAACCTCCCAGATGTTTATGCTGTCGGTGATTGTGCAGAAGGCACAGAATTCATCACAGGAAAACCCATGACTGGAGGACTTGGCACTATTGCAGTTCGTCAAGCTCGAGTGGCAGGAATCAACGCAGCTGGTGGCGATGTTCGATTCCCTGGAATTATTGGTGCAAAGGTAACAAAGCTATTTGGTCTCGAGATAGCAAGTACCGGTCTTACAGATGACCTTGCAAAACGCTTTGAGGTACCTGTTGTAAAAGGTTCAATAAAGGGAAGCACGAAACCTCATTATTACACTGGTGCAAAGGACCTCAAGGTTAAGACATACTACAACAAGCAGACCGGCAAGTTAGTTGGTGGTCAGTTAGTAGGTCTGGAGGATGCTGCAATGCGCCTCAATGTCATAACCATGGGTATTCAAAATAATATTGATGCAAAGGAGTTCTTCGATTTTGAGAATTGCTATGCTCCAGCAATCTGTGATACATGGGATCCCCTAGTACAATCTGCAGATGCTGCTCGTAAAAGACTGAAAATCTAATTGGGAATAACTGGTTATTTCCCAGATATGATTGATATATTGTTGAGTGCATACTGGAATGAGCTCACCTGAGTTGGTGAGCTCACCACAAGCATAATCTTGTCAAGAAGAGTTTCTTCTTTTGAGTAGTCATTGATAGCCTTGATTATTTCCTCTGCAATTTCCCAACTAGGTAGTCTAGAAACCTCAAGTCCCATTGTGAAAAATCCAATTTTTGTTGCTTCAATCTTTTCTGCTGAATTTAACGCTTCAATTGTGGAATTGTATATTGCCTCTCTTCGGTCAGGATTATCCATTGAGATTGCTGGCCAGAGGATTACATTATCTGCATTGCTAGCTTCCTTTATTGTAATTCCAAATCCTCCAATCGCGCTGTCACCGTCTAGTACTCCTCCAGGTGAAATTCCTAGAGGAATATCTTGAGATTTCACCACTAGATCAAAATCCGAATCATCAAAACGACCTAGTATGACAGAAACATCAATGCTCCCAATAGAATGTTGATCCAATATCATTACTCCTGAATTTCATCAAGTGATTTGCAATAGCAATCACACACATACTTGTTCAGAACTACAAGCGTTATTTCCTTTACTGATTTCCGATATATGTTCGAACTATGACATCACCTAATTTTCTCTCCATTTTCCTCTCTCCACTTATGAAATAGTGCACTCATTTTCGAATAAGTTTGTCGTCCCGCAACCTTTTTGGATGATGCATATGTTTCTCACATGGCGAGAACACTGAATGACATCAATGACGAAGAAATACTGAGTCTAATCAAGAGATTCGGTGAACCGGTTAAACTTCAATTCGTGGCTGATTTTCAAGAGTTCGAGTGTCATCTAGTACGCCAGACCCAGAACAAAGGACGACTTCATGATGTCACATGTTTCATTCGTCATGCTGAGGATGAGTATGTGGTAATCCAGAAACATAACTATGCTCGGTCCGGAATCTATCGTGCACCTTCTGGAGGAGCTGCAGTTGGAGAATCTCTGGAGGATGCTGCACATAGAGAGATGCATGAGGAAACTGGGCTTGAGATCCGTATACTTAGATTTGTGCTCGATATGTATCTTGATGTTGTATGCGCTGATGAAAATATACCGTGGCGGTCTCTCGTCTTTCTTGCTGAACCAGTAGGGGGAACTATGCAACCTATTGACACTCGTGAGATTTTTGATGCCAAGGTGATGACTCGTCAAGAACTACTGGGAGATGTGGATAAGCTCATGATTGAGTCTGGCTGGGGCGGCTTTGCGTACAGGTCTTTTTTGACTCGTGAGTTCTTCAAACGTCTTGATGAACTGAATATTTAGCGAGTGTTACTAGCATTCTAATTATTTCTAGCTAATCGGTAACTAGAGTAGAGGATATTGACAGGCTGAGCTTTTTTAACGACAACATAAAACTCAATCACTTAACTCCCTTACCTCCCGACCCTGTATTATCTTCTGCTCGCTATCTTCTATCTTAGAATTGTCTATTTTTTTGAAAGCTTTGAAGCAAGTTCCTCGCAGTACTGATCAAATATGCGCACAACTCTCAGTTGAGTTTCTTTAGAACCATAGAGAAAGGTTAGGAATTTCAGCAATGCAAG
>JAUWOU010000181.1 GCA_030612005.1 Candidatus Thorarchaeota archaeon
GTAGCGTATATGGTTGGAGTTGCAGAACTTTTCGGTGCAGCGAAACTTGTAGTATCCCGTACGTTTCTAGCACTAACAGTATATGCTCTGGTTGCCATTATATTCCTTGTTCTGATAACTATCATCACTTGGATATTGAACTTCATCTATGAACGAGTTAAAATCCCTGGAATGTAATATCGTAATTTGGATTCAATGATTGCTCAGAATTTCCTCCCTATAATACGAGCTTCGGTGCAAAATTCAGTTGTATGGTAATTTCGATATCCTAGAACTCCTGAGAGTCTTCAGGGTCAATGAGAGCCCTATACTTGGGATCAAATTTACCAATAACGCCTAGAGATATGATATAACTCAATACGAACACATCTAGTTGTTGAGATAATTGAAGATAGTCCGAATTACCCTCCAGTATCAATCGGTCTTTCTCCTCGGCGATATTTTTCATATCAATTCCCAGTTCTTTTACAAGTAGGTTTCGAATCACCTTGTAGTCTTTAACATGAATCAGTAATCTGTGGTTTCGTGCTCTCAATAATCGGAGACCATATCCAGTTCTCCATAGCCGTGAAGCATCAACCCACTCCTTTGTCAGTGTAGGAAGTAGTTCGTTATACTCTGAAATAATGAAGATAGTTTCACGGTATCTTGCTTCTATCAAGTCTGGAATAATGATTATAGATCTTGTTTTAGAAAGATTGTCAACATTGAAGAAAAGAGTTGAACCTCCTGAGCTGAATTGAGTCTTTGCTACTTGAATTAGGTTATCAAAAAGAAGATTCGAAGCATTATCTATAGAGTCTGGTTCTGGAATTGAACTCAATTCTGAGAAAATATCACAATCAACCCCCAAGAGTTCTACTAACTTGAAAATTGTTAACACCATTTGATGGGTCTTTAGTAGGTGCTTCTTGTATAATGATCTTGTTACGGTTTTTAAAAGATCAACTATCTCTTTCCATTCGTTATCTTTGATTAGTTCGTCAATCAGATTCTGCACTGCACGTACATTGTCCTGAACAAGATAGTATTTGATCTCTTCTGCAAACTCTAGCATTACTCAATCCCTGACTATTCTACATTTCCTCTAGTTCCCATAAATAGTATTTCGACAATTGAGTTTAGCAGCGCCTTGATGGAAACGATTATATGTTTGTAGTTACAAACAATTATTTGTAATATGTTTGTGATGACAAACCTGTGGTGTTCTAATGAGTACGAAAAATCCTGATACTATCAATGGAATCAAGCTCTCTACAGATGGAAAGAGCGAGCAAAAACAAGCGATATTCATAACTGATTTGGAAGAAGCGATGATGATCGAACATCCCGTGAGATTGGCTATCATCACAATTCTCAGCAAGGGAATACCTGACAAGATAACAACTAAATTTATCGACCCTAATTCTAAAGTTTCAACTATCACTACAACACCTACTCATAGACACGTTTTGTCCGTCATTGAAATCGTCAAAGTTTCCCAAGTACACAATGATATTCTCAATCTTACACGAAACCAAGTGAATCATCACCTTCCCAAACTGGTGGCTATGAAATTCGTTCATCGATACGGTACAGTAACTACTGGGAAACGAGATACGCACTATTACAGACGAGCTGCTAAACAATATGTTGTAACAATGGGGACCCCTTACTACAATGAGAAATGGCTGGAGCAACGAGAAAGCGCCCGACTGGAGCGAACCCTGAAAGCATTTGATATTGACCTTTCTAAGAAAGAGAAGACCGAACTATCTCGTCTGCTCACTAAATCTGAGATTATGAAAGATAATTGGAGAACGAAGATTGCTAACCTTGCCCGTGGAGATGTGACTGAGCCAAACATCACAGATATGTATCATTGGCTAATTGATGCCTATGCAATGGGGTCTCAGGAATATTTGGACATTCACCAGAGGATTCGAGAGATACTATTTCAAGAATAGGGAGAAATGACATGGAAGATATCGCAGATCTTGCAATTGAAACTGGCCTTAATGCAGGTGCTTCATTTGTTGACATTCGTTTGGAGTATACAAGAAAAACAAATCTTGATGTTGTCAATGAGGTGACAAGAAATACAATATTGGCTACCGAGAAAGGAGCAGGCATACGAGCTTTTGTGAACGGGTCTTGGGCATTTGGTTTTACAAGTGATGTGACAAAGCATGGGATACAGAAAGCTTCTGAATCAATAGCAAAGATGGCCATTACAGCAAGCAAGTGGGTTGAAGAACGTTATGAGATTGAAGCCCCTTCATTTCAGGATAGAATTGAATACAAAGCCAAGACTCCAATTGATGAAACCCCAGTCGAGTATAAGATAGAGCAAGCCAAACAACTAAGCAAGGATATGTCACAGATTGATGTGAGAGTGAAGAGTGCTCGTATTATCTATCGTGATGTGTACACTGAGCTGTGTGTTGCAAACTCTTTGGGCACAATGGTGAAAGAAGAAACAGGTCGAATCGTTTTCATTCCCATGTGTACCGCTAAAGATGAAAAAAGTGCTCAACGAGCTCACATTGCTCTTGGCCTAACAGGTGGTCTCGGAGATATGCCTGATGAGCTGATGCTGATGCTAGTTGAAGAGCCTTCGCGAATCGCATTATCCCTTCTTGATTCAAAGGCTGTGAAGGGAGGAGTCTATGATGTCATTGCCGATCCACCACTGAATGGTGCAATGATCCATGAAGCATTTGGTCATGCATGCGAAGGTGATTCACTAACTAGTGGCTCTTCAGTTTTACAGGACCGAATGGGTACTAGTGTTGGTCCCGAGCATATCAACCTCTTTGATGACCCTACATTGAAGGGACATGTTGCATCGTTTGTTTATGATTGGGAAGGGACTCGCGCCTCAAGAAAACAATTGGTGACGGATGGGATCCTCACTGAATTTATGCATAGTCTGGATACAGCGTCACGACTAGAAATGAAAGCCAATGGTGCAGCACGGGCGATGACATTCATGTATCCACCTATTCCAAGAATGAGCAACACGTTCATGGAACCTGGCGATTGGAATCTTGAGGAACTTATTGAGGATACAAAAGAAGGCATTGTCATGTGTAATGTGAATTATGGCTACACCGATTCAACAAAGGGTTCGTTCATGTTCAAATCAGTCCATGGCCAACTTATTGAGAACGGTGAACGAACCGATATTGTTCGTGATGCTTCTATTGCAGGTCAGATTCTAGATATTCTTCCTAAGATCGATGCAATCTGTAACGACTTCTTCTACGATGCTGGAAGCTGTGGCACGCAGGGACAGATGGCGTGGGTAATGTCTGGAGGACCTCACATTAGGCTTCGACAAGTTCCAGTTGGAGGTGTCTAGATTGAAACAAGAACTCATTGAACTAGGGACTCATGTGATTAGACATGCTGAGAACCTTGGAGCAACACAGGTTGAAGCCTACTTGGAATCAACTCGGACAATAGAAGTGAAGATAGAGAAAGGATTGATTCGTCTTGCTGCAGAGAAACTTGATGCTGGATGTGGAGTACGAGTAGCGCTTGGGAATAAGCTAGGTGTTTCATATGTCACGTCAATTCTGGAGAACGATTTGAATCAAACTGCCCAGGATGCCTTCAGCGCCGCACGATCATCAGTGGCTGATCCAGATTTCAAATCATTTACGTCTACACAACCATCGTATCCTATAGTCAAAGGTCTCTTTGACACTGAATTAGACCAGATTGATTGTGAGCAGGCTGTTGAGATGATGACACGTGCTGTTCAAGCCTCCATAGAGGTTTCTGGAAAGGAGCGTAACTTGATTGAAGGAGGATTTACAGCTGAATCCAAAACACGAGTAGTTGTCAATTCACAGGGCATTAGTGTATTAAGTTCAGAAACAAAAGCAGAGTTGGAAGTATATTCTGCTATAGGTACTGGAGACGACCAATGCTCAAGTTGGGAAGACATGAATTCTCGTAATCTTGCAGCAATTAATCCTGAAATGATTGGAGCGAAATCAGCTCAAAATGCTCTTGCATTACGAGGAGCAAAATCAATGGATAGCGGAGATTTACCGTTGATTCTCACTCCACGAGCTTTGTGGGCTGTTCTTGGGACGGGATTTGTGAACGCACTAAATGCAAGACAGATTCAGGATGGAAATTCGTATCTTGCTGATTCCCTTGGATCTCAGATTGCATCTTCTGAATTGGAAATTTTTGATAATGGGATATTACCCGGTGCATTAGGCTCTCGTTCGTTTGATGCTGAAGGATTTCCCTCAAAGAACACTCCTTTGATTCATTCAGGAATCTTGCAGAATTATCTTCACGACTCGTATAGTAGCACAAAAGATGAAGTGGAATGTACTGGTAATGCTATTCGTAGTTCCTACAGAGTCACTCCAAGTATAGGGGCTTCAAATATTGTTGTTTCACCTAGTACTCTTACTCTTGATGAAATGATTTCAGAAGTGAAGAGAGGTGTACTCTGCACATTTACTTTTGATAGACCTAATTTTGTGACGGGCGAGTTAAGTGCGATGGTCATGGAAGGTTTCCTCGTATCAAAAGGTGAAGTCCAACATGCTCTGAAAAACACGCTCTTTGGAATCAAAATGCAGGATTTACTGAGAAAGACAATCCGAGTTGGTTCAGATATTGAGAGTAGAGCCCATGTCCTTACTCCTTCAATACTAGTGGAGTCAGCTAAGATTACCTCAGGTCAATGAATTAAAAGAGAGAATCTTTCATGTACAGAATGTGCACGCTATCTCTGGAAATTTGCGCAAATGGTAGTTGAATTGATAGTTTTATTAGCTTACAATGAGAGTAGTTACCTTGCCTATTCGAGGTTAAGCATTGCCAGAAAGAGGGAGCAAAGAAGAGCCACCGAGTGATGTTGAGTTAGATATAATTCGTTCATTTGGATGGTCATTGATGGAAGTAGAAGAAACCCTGTATCAGCGATTTCTCCATCTCTCTGCCCAACGTTCATTGGTTTCTCGTGTTAAATTTCGCAAATACTTGATTGAAATGGAATCCAAGGGATATCTTTCCCCTGTCCATCTTCAAGGTCTAAGAGGGTACAAGAAACTACTTGCCGAGAGAGATGGTCGCTCATTGAGCCCCACGGCACCTCTCGATGAAATTCGACTTGCACTTGGAAGTAAGAAAGCGAGGCCTAGGTTCCACAAGAAGAAACCTCCAGCAATAGTCACTCGTGATCTACTCCAAATGTCTGAAACCATCGGAAAGGCGATTCAAACAGAACTAGAGAGTTGGATGTTGCGTGAAACTGGTCGAATCAGTAAAGGACTTGTTCACGAACATATGAAGAACATGTGTCATGCATTAGACGAGAATGAAGAAGCACTCTTTGAATATATCCGAACCCAGACGCCTGGAATCCTAATAGAAGTAGGCCAGATCTTGAAATCTCGGGGTCCAGATTTTCTGTTACTCAGCTTGAGGCTCACAGAATCTAGTATACGAAAGTATAGTTTCTGATTGTAAGCGGATTTATCAGACTCTTTGTATATCTCAAATAAGTGGTGAATATGACAGACTTGCCTATCATCACCTTTCTCGGTCAATCTGGTTTCTTATTGGAGTACAATGATTCTAGATTGATTATTGATCCAACAAATAAACGTGTAGGCAATCGTGATGGAGATGTAGTGTATTGTACTCACAATCACTTTGATCACATTGGAGGTGTCAATGTATTTTTGGAAAGAAATCCATCTGCGATTCTTGTCTGTAACGAACAGATTGTTAGTAAATTCTCCAAGTGGGATGAACGTGTCAAAGTTGTAATTGATGGTGAAACTTTTACACACGATCCATGGAGATTTCATTTCACCAGACTTAGACACGGTATCTTGAGAGGAACCCTTAATCTCGCAGTGGAAATTAATGCAGGTAGTTTCTCGTTTGCACACTGTGGTGATGCTGTCGAATTTCACAATTTTCCAAAGCAAACAATTAACGTTCTTGCTATTCCAATATCTGGAGGATTCACTGCAAGTCCTGACAAAGCGCTTAAGATGGTTGCAGGTCTCGAAGATCCCAAGCCTACGATTATTCCTATGCATTGGCTTATGCGCAATCCATCAGGTTTCTGTAAGAAACTTCACGAGCAGATGCCTGAAATCAAGTGTGTAGTTCCCATCGATGGAGAACCTTTGGAATTATAAGATAGACTCGTGGTTAATACTTCAGAATGATTATTGAATGGACTGATGTTGATAGAAGCAGTTTGCACAATTTGTTTGATAAATTCAAAACTGGTCGAGCTGTTATTTTTCCCGCTCTTTCTCAGAACAGGGGTCGGATTTGGGTTGATTCTATAGATTCACCAACTGTTGCAAAATTGCAACTTAACGTC
>JAUWOU010000142.1 GCA_030612005.1 Candidatus Thorarchaeota archaeon
TTCAGTGTACTCTGGGGGAATCAAGACCTTACCTGCTGTTGGACCCACAAGACTCAGTAGACGTCCGTATTGACCTCCAGTGATAACTCTCTTGAATTTTCCACCACCATACTCCGGTAGCTCTTCCATACTTATTTCTTGGAAACCAGTGGCTGCAACTATTGCACCAACAGTGAGTTCAACTTTCTCTTCGACCATTCCATGGTCGATAGCGTCTTTCTCACAAGCTTCAACACATAATTTGCATTCACAACAGATTGCACAATTTAGACAGCGTTCTGATTCTTTGACTGCAATCTTCTCGGTGAAACCAGTTTCTACCTCATCGAAATTCTTAGCCCTTGACTTTGCGGGTATTGTCTTCATTTTGGCTCGTTTGCCACCAGGAAGCTCATCTTGTTCAAGTTCAGGTCTTGGAGCTCTGGGCAGAACCTTTTCTCTAGTTTCTATGAGATCAAGACCTTGGAGGAATAGGGAAATTGACTTAGCAGCTTCATGTCCAGCACCTACAGCCTCTACGGCAAGAGCTGGACCTGTAACTAGGTCTCCGCCGGCAAAAACATCTTTCATGCTGGTCTGCATTGTGGACGCATCTACTACAGGTGTACCCCACCGTGATAGTTCAAGTTCTGAATGAGGTCCGTCAGGATGAACTGATTGACCAATAGCAATAATGACATTGTCAACATCTAGGTCGAATTCAGAACCGGGAACAGGAACAGGACGTCGTCGGCCTGAATCGTCTGGTTCTCCCAACTTCATCTTGATGCATTTGATGCCAGAAACAGCTCCATTGGAAACTAACACTTCCACAGGATTAGCAAGTAGCTTTAACTTCACTCCTTCCTTTACTGCGTCATCAATCTCGCTCTTGATTGCGGGCATTTCTGCTCTAGACCTTCTATAAACCAAGGTGACATCAGCGCCCAAGCGAAGTGCGACACGAGCTGAATCTATTGCAGAATTACCACCCCCGATGACAGCAACTTTGGAACCAAGATCTACTTGCTGCTCACTATTTACGCGATAAAGGAAATCGAGTGCATGATAGACACCTTTAGCATCTTCTCCGTTCACTCGAAGCTTCGAGCTTACGTAAGCACCTGTTCCGAGGAATATTGCATCGAATCCTTGCTTTCTTAGTTCATCAAGAGAATCAACACGCTTTCCTGTAATGATTTCTACACCGTGCTGTTCAACATATTCTATTTCTGACTTGAGAATGTCACGTGGCAACCGGTGCTTTGGAATACCCCAACGTAACAATCCGCCAGCTTCTTTTCGTTCTTCAAATACTGTTACTGGGTATCCTTGTTGTGCCAGATACAGTGCACATGCAATTCCTGCTGGCCCTGCACCAACCACTGCAACTTTTTCTTTCTTGTCGATTTCATTTTCGACAGGAGCAACTTCTCCAGTTTCTAGTTCGTGATCATGTAGCCATCTGTGAACATTTCTAATACTCACGCTCTTGTCGTAAGTACCTCTCTCGCATTCATCTTCACAGAGTGCGGGACAGACGCGACCTAATGCTCCTGGGAATGGTATTGCCTCTCTCACAAGTTTGAGAGCCTCTTCATACTTACCCTCTCGCGTGAGTGTGACAAAGCCTTGACAACTCACATGGGCTGGGCAAGAAATTTTGCATGCTGCATGACCAAGTTTCTCTATTGATACTGCACCAGGTACAGCTTGTGGAAATGGTTTGTAGATTGCAGTTCTTTTTGACATTCCAAGATCGTGATGTTTTGGAGTAAGGACTGGGCAGACTTTCAGACAATCCCCACAATCATTGCATTTCTCAAGGTCTATGTATCGTGGATGTTTTTTGAGTTTGATCTTGAAGTTACCATAGTCTCTCTCTATTTCCTCTACTTCTGTAGTCGTGTAAATATCGATATTCTTGTTCCTATCTATGGCACTCAACTTTGGAGAGAGAATACACATTGAACAATCTAGTGTAGGGAAGGTCTTTTCCAACTTCGCCATATATCCACCAATCGATACATTCCGTTCAATCAAATCTACATGGATTCCCTTATCAGCTAAATCAAGCGCTGTCTGGATACCTGCAATTCCAGCTCCGACAACCATTACGCTCTTTTCAACTGGATAGTCTTCAAATCCGATATCTTCGAGAAGCTTAGCACGCTCGACTGCACCTGCTATAAGCTCGTAGGCAAGTTTCTGAGCTTTCTCGGGTTTATCACCGTGGATCCAAGTGTCGTGCTCTCTCAGATTAGCTTGTGCTAACCTGAATCTGTTAAGCCCTTTCTCCTCAATGATGTCACGAAATAGCTCTTCGTGTAATTTAGGAGTGCAAGATGCAATCACTACACCTGTAAGGTCATACTCTTCTATAGTATCAGCAATTCGCACTTGTCCTTCTTTTGAGCAAGTGAACATGTTCCATGTTGAATGAACAACACCGGGGTATTCGTCAAAATCGTGAGCAAGCGTGTTAACATCTACTACGCCTCCGATGTTTGAACCACATGAGCAAACAAAGACGCCAATGCGATCCTCTTGCTTCTTACTACGTTTCTTAGACATCTATTCTTGCACCTCCGTTTTAGCCTGAATTGGAGTAGGTCCTAGTTTACGAATTTGCTCAGTGAATGTTTCCACAATTTCTGCAAACTTAATGCCCATTGCAGCAGATGCAAAGTCGATGTTTAGTCTTCCACCTATTCCAATTTCTTCGAATATGTCCGACCAGAATTTAACAAAACCCTCTTGCATGAAATTACCAGCTTTTGGACTATCGCCACCATAGTGACACTCTGATAGTAGACAACCTGTAACCAAGACGCCGTCAGCTCCGTTAGCCATCGCGGTCATGATATGGATTGGTTCGAGTGCTCCACTGCATGGGAGTCGTATGGTTCTAATGGACGCAGGGTAGTGTAAATGCATCAAACCTGCAAGGTCTGCAGCTGCATGTGAACATTCCCAGCAGACAAAACAAACGATGAATGGTTCCCAATCCTTTCCTTCTGTTCTTGGTGGAGGAGCTTCGATTGGTCCAATTATCTCAGGAAGCTTGTAGGTTTTCTGTAAAGTGAGACAATCTTCTGGACACGCTTCAATACATTTGTCGCATGCTATACATTGCTCAGCACTCCATACGATTGAGCCGTAACCTGGAAGTCCCTCTGGTACTGATATGGCCTGTACGTCACCATAATCATGGTCTTGTTTTAGATTTTGCAGCAGTGTCACAAGAACCTCTCTATTCTTCGATCTGAATCCCTCTTGTGGTACAGTTACTCTCAAGTAATCATGCATATTCAGAGTATCTTCCATATCTAGCGCAGCAGGCTCACAAGCAAGTATACACTTCTTACAGGCACTACAAGTTTGAGCCTTGTACTCGATTGTTCCAAAACCTACGACTGATTCTGGAACTTCTACATCATTCATGGGAGTCTTCACTGCGATGGCTCTAATTGCATCTAAAAGTTGTATTCGCTTATCCACGGTGAGCCACCTCCTCTTGCATCTTGTTTGGTAACGCCGCAATCATGTAGGTTGCTTTAACCCGACTCGGATCTTGACCAATGCTCTTCAGCATGTCCTGCGTGAACTTGACGACAAGTTCTGACAGATGGTCTCCTGTCTGATGATGACAACCTCCAGGCGGACAATGGGCTACGATGATTTTTTCTGCTCCCACAACTAATCCCTTCAAAATCTCAATAGGTGATACCATTCCAGCACATGGGAACTGAATCACGTAGCTACCAGTTGGGTACCCCTTACCTGCGAAACCTGCTTGATCGATAGAGGCATTCGCACATTCACTACATGCATAGACAAGTGAGAAGGGTTTCTGGCCTTCCAGTTTTTTGTGTTTCGTGGCTATTGACTCGATTCTCGTCAGCCAGCTGTCTTTACTATGTGATTGAAATTCAATTGCACGTGTTGGACATGCGGATACACAGATACCACAGAACTCACAATTCATCGGTATGTGCTTTATGAGATCTCCTTCATGCCTTAGTGCGTCATTTGGACACGCTTCCACACAAGCATCGCAGAGATCACAAAGTTCCTCATCGACCACCGGAATCCAACCCTTACGTTCACCATCAGCGATTAGATTCTTGAAAACTTCCAAGGATGCATTGGAAGCTGAGGCTAGTGCATCATTGAGATTCATTGGTGTTTTAGCATTGCCAGCTATAAAGATCCCTCTCTTTGATGTTTGAACTGGTTTCATCTTTGCATACCGCGTTTTAATGAAACCTTCACGGTCGAGATTCAGACCTAGAGTGTCAGCTAATGGTCTCGTACCAGACCATGGTTTGAGTTGAGTTTGAAGAACTAGATAGTCCACGGTGAATTCTCTGACTTGTGATTCCAATGTATTCTCCAGACGACAAACAAGTCCTTTCTTCTTTTTGCTGACTTTCTCCAGAGAACCTCTAATAAAAATAACACCTGACTTTCTAGCAGCCCTGTAAAGATTTTCATCCTTCGTATGAATGTCAGAATGAGCAACAATTACAGTGTTCCCTTTCTCTGCCGCATATGTTACTTCTCGAAGAAGGTAACTTCCTGCTACAGAACTATCGTGATATGATGGGTCTTGCGTAACGAATATTGTTTTGCTTTCCTTTGCTGTTTGTTTTGCGATGAGGGTTGATAACTCAGAAAGCAGTAGAGTTTGATTTGTCTTACCATAGTGACACATTTTAGCAATGGATGGTGGAGAATGCTCTGAGTTAGTTGCAATGATGATTGCACCAACAAGAATTTCTTCTTCCTTTCCATTGTCGCGTTTCAATGAAACAGAATACAGTCCTGCTCGACCACTAAGTTTTGAAATTGTTCCACAGACTTTCTTAACTCCTTTGGAAGTTGTTTTCAGATCCTTAACAACTCCCTTGAGTGTGCTACTATCAGCCATGAATTGGTTCTTTTCTAAATAGTCCTTGGAATTAAATTCTGGCGGCTCTAAGAGTGTAACTTCTATACCTAGTTGCAGTAGGTCGCTTGCCACCTTCAAACCTGCAATACCGCCACCGACAATTAAGACCTTCTTCTCCATCTCTATGTCTACTGCGGTCTGTGGTTCTAAGAAGTCTACATGAATCGCAGCATCATTAAGAAGAACCAATGCCTTGTTTGTGGCACCCTTCTGATCATCCTTATGGACCCAAGCAACGTGCTCCCTAAGTGGTACATACGAAACTAACTCACTCTTTAGACGCTCCGCCAGAGGTACACCAATGATTTGGGATGTGCAAGCTCCAATAACTACAGTGTCATCTTTTGAAACCTCGGCGTCAAGGAATGTAAGTCCCTCCTCTAAACAAAGTGCATCATGGATATGGATTGATTCGAAAGTACTTCCTACTTCTTTCTCAATACGAGCAAAATCAAGCCACTTGGTTAGTGTCTTATTGCAGGTACATAGAATCAGCTTCTTCATCTAGACACCTCCTATCAAATCGGAATACACCTTGAGTGCAACAGCGTTAGCCTCTGCAATACTCGTAGGGATATCTGTTGGTCCAGTGGCTGTACCACAGGCATAGATTTTTCCTTCTCTGACTACTCTATGAGCAAATCCATACTCTGCAAAGAAATCAGTAATAGAATCATTTTCAATTCCTAGTGATGCAAGTGGAGATGCAAGTACTACGAGATCGGATTCAATCTGCATTCGTTTTTGGGATTGCGTATCTTCAACGATTGTGACAGGCTTACCTTCTCGAATTACTACTCTATCGGGTTTGCCTCTTAGGAATTTTACACCCTTCTCACGGGCTTGAGTAAGGTAATGTTCACTCGATTTTGGTACCCGTAGATCCATGTAGCAAATAGTGACGTCAATGCCCCGATCACGGAGCATGTCAGCATGTTTTAAGCTATAAGTGCAACAGGCTTGAGAACAGTATTCAGAGGCATCTAGGTCTCTACTGCCGACACATAGCACCATGGTCACTTCTGAAACATTATTGCCTGATGATGTGGTAACCACTCCATTCGTACTGCCAGCCGGGTCTAGTAATCTCGCGAGCTCTGCATGAGTTATGATATCATCAGATGTTCTATACTCGTATCCTGGGAAATCAAGAGGGATCTTTTCTTCCACACCAGTTGCCAATATGAGTGCATCAGCTTTGATTGTCTTAGTGCTTTCTTTCTCTTCAAGGTCAATGGCGTTAACTTTGCAGATTTCCACGCATTTCCCACATTTCGTGCAATGCTCCATATCAATGAGTGGAGCTAAGGGTACTCCTTGAGGAACTGGACGATAGATAGATTTTCGAGTTCCTCCTCTAATACCATATTCATCCGGTGTTTTAACATCACAGACTTCAATGCATTCTAGACAAACAACACAACGATCAAGGTCAACATAACGGGGTTGTGACTTGATTGATATTTTGAAATTGCCATCAACTTCGGTGATTGACTTTATCTCTGTCATGGTATGCAGTTTGAGATTCTTCTTTTCGGTAACTAAACCTCTATACTGGCATCTTCTGTGCTGGCCGTCAAAGATTTCTGTACTGGCGTCTAAGCAGAGAGCACAATCACCTGTCGGGAAAACGCGTCCCAAGTGAGTTGAGAGTCCTCCGATGATAGATTCTTTCTCAATCAAATGAACTACTATCCCCAAATCAGTAAGTTGCTGAGCAACTTGAATTCCAGCTAATCCCGCCCCAATAACAACAGCAGTCTTTGCCATTATGAAGCACCTCCGATTTTCTCAAGCAATGGCCCAAGTTTGACACGATGGAACCGTCGCTGATTTGCAGTGACCAGATCTGTCATCCCCATTGAAAATGCTAGCAGTTCGCCCAAGTACAATACAGGTATGTTGTACTCTGTTTCGAACTTGGCTGCTACTTTCGCTTGTTGTGTTTCTAGTTGGGTGTAACATGTTGGACAGACTACCACAATCGCATCCGCACCTGATGCTTTGATTTGTTCTAATCTTGATTTCGTGATTGTCAAGGCTTTGTCCTCGCCCGATGGCATTATGGGAGCGCCACAGCAAGCCATTTTATCATCTAATTCTGCCATTTCCGCTCCGGTTATCCTAATGACGTCGTCCATCCACTGGGGATTCTCAGCGTGATCCATATGGGTTGCTTCTAATGGTCTCACAAGATGGCATCCATAATGCGGCGCAATCTTGAGTGATGTGAGTGGATTTGTGACTTGTTTCTTTATGACGTCTAAACCGATGTCTTTGTGAAGAACATGAAGAATATTCTTGATGGTATGTTTCCCGGTTATTTCTAGTCCCGATTTCTTGAGTCGTTTGTTAATTCTCTTTTTTAGTTCTTCATCTTCTTGAACCATGTGATTAGCAACGGCCAATGTATGAAAACATCCGCTGCACAAGGCCACTGTTTCATTTCCAGTGGATTCACTCACAGCAACATTTCTTGCCGCGATGGTTACCCATGCTTCAAAGTCAACTCCGGTGAATGTTGTTGGTTCAGGACAACAGGAATGTTCTGAATGCGTTTCTAATTCTACATTGAACTTCTTGAGAACTTCCCGCGCAGTCAACTCAAAATGAGGAAGCCTATACGGAATCATGCAGCCTGGGAAGTAAGTGTAAGTTCGGGGTTTACTCATCTTCAGCACCTCCATAGACTGACTTTACATTTTCTAGCTTTCCAACAATGCCGATGTCTGCAAGCATAGCAACAATCTGATCCATCGCCGGTGTTCCGAGATCAGGACGACCCATTTTGGCGCTAGTCTTGAGCATCGGAGAGCTTACAGGCAAGCTTCGCCCTTCCGATAGAATAGTCCTGGCTCGGTCAAGAGCTGCTAGTGGTACGTTACCCGACTTGAGTCCTCGGACCTTGGCTAGAATGAGAATGTGAGGTATCTTAACATGCTCGGGACATCGGACCTCGCACTGTTCACATGTCAAACAATTCCAAACTAATTGCTCTTCAGCTATCGAGTTGTCACCGATTAGTATCTTCTGAAGAAACAACCTCGGATTGAATGATGGTTCAATTTCTGCAACCGGACACGCGCTAGTACATCGTCCGCATTGATAGCATCTCAACAGCGTTTCGCCTTCAGGTTGGTTTAGAAGCCAACTCCTGAATTCCAAGTCCAACATTGTTTTTTGCGTGACCATACTAAATACACAGCCTTGATTCTTGGCAACAGCGAACAAAATAAAGGTCAATATATGGACATTGGTTGCAAGCAAGCTCGAAGAACACTTACTCATGAAGTAAACACAATTATATCAAAATCTTCTGTTCAACAAACATGGTAACTCAAATTTCAATATGCATTCATTCAGAACTGAAGACCCATAGTAACGCTGATAGAGAAGAGAAGATAGCAGGTTATCTCAAGACTTCATCCCTCAAGTTCATTGGTGTGGAACTCCCAAAGATCCATAGAATTGTCAAAACCAACATTAAGGGTATGAATATTGAAAATATGCCAGTTCTAATGGTAGAGCTCTGGAAGATTGAGACCTTCGAAACCCGTCTTGCAGCCATTGATGTATTGAAAGAATTCGCTAAGAAAGGGTCAATTGACAAGGCTCTGGACATTGCTGATAGTTGGATAGATGATGCTGACACATGGGCGATTACTGACCCGTTAAGTTCACCAACTATTGGAAGCCTTATTCTACGAGACCCTAAGGTTGAGGATGTACTAAATTCATGGAGAACTTCGGATAATTTCTGGAGACGACGATGCTCATTTTTGCCGTATCTACATTTGTGCTTGAAGACACAGTACAAACCCGAATACGCTCAAAAGATATTGGAAGTAGTAACTCCCCACATATCCGATAAGGAATTCTTCGTTGGTAAGGCGGCTGGATGGGTTCTCCGTGAACTAAGTAAACGGGAACCTGATCTTGTACGAGAGTATTTTGCAAATCATCGTCACAAAAT
>JAUWOU010000259.1 GCA_030612005.1 Candidatus Thorarchaeota archaeon
AGCGGTGCACGGTGGTGTGAACGGTCGACCTCCATCGATTACCGGGGAAATTTCAAGTCATCTAATGGGTGTAAGAGCAGATGATTACGCAATAGCAGAACCACAAATTGTCAATGAGCCGGATCAACTAGAACCAATCATAGATGATGAGCCAAGAGAAGTAGATGACTCTGACCCCGAAGATGTGAGTGAGGATGAGCTGGACACTTTCTTCTTAGATATAACAGAACGGTGCGACTTGGACCTTCATCCGGAGTGGAGGGTTCATGTGGAAAATGTAGTGTCCTTGGTCAAGAAAGGGATACTGACTCGAGCTGATGCAGAGTATGTAATGAGAAACCTGCTCGAAAGCAGTCGGATGATGGGCTCTGCTTTTCATGATTTCATTGCCAACTCGAACTTCTCAGTTCGGCCATTTTCACTCTTTGGCTCAATCAGGCATGGTGACGAAATGGTCACAGAAGAAACCGATTTCTTGTTTACTTGCGAGGTGACTGTGGCTGATGGTAGAGGACGGGTCGATATCCTCGTTTTTCGGAGAAAGAATTTGGAGAGAGCTGATGAGTCAAGTCCAGTTACTATCTGGGAACCGTGTATTCTCATTGAAGTCAAGACCAAGTGTTTCTACAAACTTGACCTGTATGCGACATCTACAAAGTCAAAGGACCTGAGCAGAAGAGTTGTTGAACCAATCATGGATAGGAGAAAGTCAGAGGATATGGAGTGGCAAGATGTCATCAACTCAACTCCAACTGTCTATGGAAGGAAGCAGCTTGATGCATATGAGAGAGTCATACTCTCTAGCTATAGGAAATACGCACGGAGTGATGTCAGTCCTCCTGAGAGGCTGATGAAAGGAGTGCTCGTTGTTGATTTAGGGGAGAATTGGGAAACCCTAAGGAGTAACATCAGAAATCTGATTCTCAAAGCGTACAGTAACTCACAAGATGATGCATTTTCGAAGGGGCAGCTCTTCTATCCTACATTGGGGGATAAGAGTTTCAGAATGGGACTTGTAGTATATAGTGACTGTGAGAGTAGAAACACAATTCCAACTGCTAACGTCCAGGATTTCAATCCTTTCCAGTATTCAAGATTCCGTGATGATGACAGAGAGTTTATTTTGTACCTTACAGTGTCAGGGAAAGGATCTCCTTCGCAGTCTGCGGCAGAGATAGCTGCTAGTTGGCATGGACTGAAATATATCCATGAACGAGTGAGAGGAAAGCATAGGGATATTGTATGGTTTGACTTTACAGGCGAATTCAAGAGTCTTGGTTTGAGAGAACAAAACCTCCGAGCCAGTCTTCATTCGAAGAGCATTCAGAGGTTATTGAGAAAGAAGATAACCTTCGTTGATATGTCAGACTCCCTTTCATCATATCTAAATGATAGGGATACTCTTGAGAATATTAGCAGAGAACTGAGTGTGAACCTCAGGAATAAGAGAAACCCATTCATTATTGTTACAGGTTTGGATAAAGTTAGAAGAAGTACCTCAAAACAAAAGATATCATTTCTTGATGAGTTCTTACTTTGGTTTATTGAGAAGATACCTCGTCGTTTAACAGTACTCTGGTTCGATAGACCTGTACCGCTGAGTCAGACGAGTCAGAAGTATGATACTCGATGTGTCGCCCCCTTTTATCCAAGGAGTCCATGGATGCATGTCATTGATGAGATTGTCTACAACTTGCCTACGGCTCCGAGGAGATATGGATCCTATGTTCCTGTAGATGATGATGTCAGATGGGTTGTGACTGAGAGAAAGAATGATTTCAGCATTGACCCTGTTTTGATTGCGCCGTTATACCAATGGGGAGAAAAGTTCAGACCTGATAGTAATCGGGAGGAGAATATAGGCAAGCAACAAGTATTCTATCTTAGGTCCAATTATTCTTCCATAAGAAATGGCTATCTTAGAAGCTATTGTGAGGTTGATAATGATGATGTGCTTGAGTTGGTTCCACATCTCAGTAGATTCTATCAGAAAGCAGATTCCGAAGAAGAGAGTCAGTTCTTGATTCAGATGAAAGAACCCTCCGGTGTTAGTTCTGATCCACCGTCACTCCTTTCGAGGGTTGTCTTCGAGCCCTACCAGCATCAGACCTCTGTTGATGCAGATCGTCGAGTGAAGAAGCTTGAACCGTTGGAAATGATAAACCATACAAGAGAGTACAGAGTAACTCGTTTGCACAGGACCCCTCCAAGGAAAACCACACGACCACCACATATTGGTCTACTGAAATTCCACGGTTCCAATAGATTGACTCTGGTTAGAAAAGAGCTTAGTGGGATAAGACGCATAGCTAAGACCATTGCGAAACGACATGGTGATAAAAAAGAGTGGAAGGAGTTTCTTGAATCTCTGGACAGACTTGTTGATAGGAAACTAGTTGATAGGTATTTGCAAAGCGATGTGTTTAACGTTCTAAGAACAATCCGTGTATTCCTCGAAACTCATGAACTAAGCAAGGAAATTTGGATGGGCTTGAAGAAACAACGTTCATGGATTCCAGATGGCCTCTTAGAAAATCAGAAGATAGAACTGAAAAAACTTCTTGCTAAAGACCCAGACCTGCTATTGATAGTTGGCAACCATCTCTTCCTTCTTCTCCTGATATCACTCAATGAATCAGAAACTCTAGATTCGCCAAGAAGTCTGATAGAAAGCCTCTGGAATTATCTCGTACCCTTTCAGTTGATAGGTGTGGGCTTCAATCCAGAATACCACTCTCAACATAATACTGGAGAGTCGTTTCTCCATAGAACGAAACTTATCGATCGGTTGAGAGAGAGAGCTAAGGGCCTGAAGAAAATCCTGAGAGGAGAACAAGTAAGTGATGTTCTCTTTGGTCGAGCATGTTTTGTAGAGGGGATTAATAGTGAAAGTCCACCGCATCTCTTTTTGACCTTTCAGACTAGTCTAGGTAGTCATGAAATGAGTATGATTTACCTCAGACTCCCTTCCGGGAAAGAGGGTTTGATTATTGATGTTTTGAGAGGATTCTGCAGAAACAAACCTTTCTGGGGAACAAGCGACCTAACTTTGCTCAGGGAATTGTCAGAAAGAGTGGACCCTGAACAAGGAGTAAATATTATGGTTGCCACTCAAAGGGGAATTCAAGGCCTTTGGGTTTACAATGAAAAGACCTCGAATT
>JAUWOU010000048.1 GCA_030612005.1 Candidatus Thorarchaeota archaeon
AGGATGTGGATGGATGCATACCAACCATTGATTGGGCGCATCTATATGCACGAAGACAAGGAAAGATGAATGACAAAGAGAGCTACCTGAAGGTCATCAATCAGTTCGAAAATGAACTGGGTAAATTGTTCCTGGATAATATGCACTTCCACATCAGTGCAATTGCATTCACAGAGAAAGGAGAGGCATCGCACAAACCTTTCGGAGGCGAGTGGGGACCAGATTTGTATCCACTTATGGAAGTGGTTCATGAAGTTGGATATAAGCCTACGTTCATATGCGAATCTCCAAACCCTCTTCAGGGTGCATTATACGCAAAGTTTCTGCTTGAAGAGATGGAGAATGTATAACGATGGTCGAATATATGTTGATACTGGGTTCAAATTGGCTGCTCAGCATTGCAGAACTCCTAGTCTACGTGAGAAACAGAGGATATGAGGCGGTCGTTTCTGATCATTCACGACATGCAGTAATTCTTGATTTCAAGGAAAAATTGAGTCTCGAAGAAGTTGTAGATATGCAATCTGCACTTGGAGGATGCTACAAGGTTGGTCGAGTGATACAGACCTACAATATTATCATACCCACAAATGCGTATCCAACCAATGGAAAACCTGACAGAGAGGCTTTAGAAATCATCACAAGTTGTCCATGGTTACCTGACTTATGGCAGCGTCCCCGAGGAAAGAAGATCAAGTTCGGTGTCAGCACCTACCCCATTATTGATGGGAAGGCACCAATCCAATATCGTAGATTTACTCGAGGATTAGATGACACAATCAAGAAGTTACTACTTCAGAAGGGAGCCCGTAAAGCAGACTATTTTGCATATGATGAGCCAGATAGACGGAAAGTCAAGAGGATGAATCTGGCCCTCTGGCCAAAGACCATTGCTAAAAACAATCTACTGACTCCACCTAATGCTGAAATACTGGCAGCATTCACTACGAAAAATCTCTATCTAGCAAGGACTATGGTGATATATGACTCACTGCTTCAACAGTACCGCGATGAGTCCAGACCATACATCTCCTCAGAGATCAGCACAAGTCCTAAGATATGCAGGACTCTTCTCAATCTTGCGGGAGCTAGACCAGGCGATATCGTACTTGATCCCTTCTGCGGATCTGGTACTCTTCTGATGGAAGCAGCAATGCTTGGAATGAAGGTTATTGGTGTTGATATTAACGGAGATCAAGTGCAGGGTACTAAATCAAACTTGTCTTGGTTTGGAAGAGATATTGGCGAACAAATACGCTTTGATGTAATAAGAGGAGATGCACGAAATCTCACTAATCTAATTCACAAGCAAGTTGATGCAGTGGCATTTGAACCAAGTCTTGGACCGGTGGCCAAGAGGAAACCTACAGCTAAGGAAGCAGAGGAAATCATTGAAGAACTAACTGAGCTTTATCGTGAAGCATTGACACAGATTGCAGAAGTATTGAGACCAGATGGTCGTGTGGCAATGACAATACCAGTTATTGTATCAAAAACTGGTCCCGTATCTATGAATTTCAAGGAAATGATCAAGGGAACAGGATTAGGAGTTTACAGGATGCTTCCTGCGGATATGATCAAAAGCATTAGCGACAGTGATGAAAACTTACGAATCACTCCAAATAGAGAAGTGTTACCAGAAAGAAAAATGGGACAAATTGTTCAACGTCAATTGATTGTTCTTGAAAAATGATTAGAACAGATATCTGACAATATCATCTAGAATTGCATAGGTCTGAAGCCGCTTGGTATCTCTCTTAACATAAGGCATGACATGTTCAAAAATCATGTCACGGTAAGCCTTTGGAGTAACAGTTTCCTTAGTGACCTTTGCAAGAAGTCGGAATAACTCCTCAAGAGCATCCCTCAACTGATGATATGGAACTGTGTTGATATCAATCTGGAGGACCTCAATACCAACCTCATCGAGTGTTACGGCACTTAGGAATGGATATCTATCAATAAGTGGTTCAAGATACGTGTTCATTATTCTTACAATCTTCTTCCTCTTTGACTTAGCAGTATCAACGCGCATGATTCCGCGAAAGATGTGACTGTACACCTCCAGACAGTCCATGGATTTTCCAGCGAGTAGAACCTCGTCGGTCACTTCATACTGGGAAACTAGTTCATCAACAAAGTTACCAAACTCATTGAATTGGTTTGGAGCTCCATGCCAGTTCTTCAGCATAGAAGCAACATTAGTATCAGCAGGGACTTCATTCTTCATGAATTCCTCAAGAGCATATTCTAGTACAAAGCGCATATGACCTAACCGTGCTGCCTTGCTAACAACCATTACAAAAAGGAGGTGATCGTTTGCCTCCCAGACGTACCTATTGGTTTCAGTGTCAATTGTCCGTAGGGTTTCATTTGATGCTTTATCAATGAAGGTATGAGTTGCAGAGAGAAATGGAGCAATCAAGTCCATATCCAACTTTACTGCCTCAGAATAGGCTCTCGAAACGATATTCCTACCACTGCCTCTTTCAATAAGCCAGACACCAAGTATGGACTTCTTGTCGGACATCCTATTCTCTCACTATCACTTTTGTTAGTTTCTAATATGATAAGCCTATATGTGATGAGAAAAATATACAGTGATTTCCAAAATGAGTGAATCTTCTGTAAAATATAGGGGAGAGGGCAGGAAGTGAATCCTGCCCCTTCATTCATTCAAGTTGTGGATATACCTAGCTTCTCCAGTTAACTGTCATAAATTTCATTACAAACCTTGGTTGAGAAGCTTGGCATCTGTGTTCAACTGGAGTTAACCATATTGAATCGAAGAAAATATAGAAAGGAGGGGATTGATCCCTCCTTAGTGTAGGTGTCGATAAATCGATTATATTTCCATTAAGTAGTCGAAATTCCCAATTTTTCGACCATCTCTTTATACCGATTCCTAACGGTAACTTCCGTCACACGAGCGGTGCGTGCAATCTCCAGTTGGGTCCTTCGGGAACCAGTAAGAATGCTGGCAACATAAATTGCTGCAGCGGCCATTCCTTTGGGATCTTTCCCGATAGTAAGCCTCTGTTCCTTTGCTAACATTAGGATATCAATCGCCTTTTTCTTTGCCTCACCTGGAAGATCCAATTCTGTTCCAAACCGATGAATGAAATCGATTGGTGAACTAAAGGGAATCTTCAGGTTGAGATGGCGAATGATTAAACGAACGCAAAGGCTCAGTTCCTTTCGAGTGATGTGAATCTGATCACATACTTCCTCTAGAGGCCGTGGTACTTGATGTACTCGGCATGCTAGATATAGTGATGCAGCAATCATCCCGAGTATAGTCCGACCACGGGTCAGTCTTTTCCGGAGTGCCTTTCTGTAGATTACAGCGGATGTTTCTCTGATTGAATACGGGATACTCAACTGAGAACTTATCCTATGGAGCTCGGTCATTGCAACCGCGAGGTTGCGCTTATCCGAAGAGTGTACTTTGGTGCGTATCTGCCATTTTCGAAGTCTGTGAATCTGCGCACGTCTTGTTGATGTTAGTTTTCTTCCTGAGGCGTCGACGTTCTGTCTACCTATAATGGTAGTTAGACCCTGATCGAATTTACTCCAGTCTGCAGGGCCTCCTACACGCTGACGGGCATTTTGCTCATCAGCAGTAAAAGCTCTCCATTCTGGACCCATATCGATAGAGTGGTCAGAAAGAACAACTCCACAAGTTGAACATGTGATTTCACCACGAGAGTGGTCAATAAAAACATCTTGACTAGAACAAGCAGGACAACAAGGGCTGGTGGCACCTATACGCTCTTTGGTTTGTTTTGTCTTAGATTGTTTGCTGGCCAGTCCAATCATCTCCCTATAGTCCTAGGGGGATAGGACTACGGTTCGAGCTATCAGTGTTTCGAATGCATGTGACCTCCCAGGCGTATGAGAGAACACGTTGAGTGTGGCAGCTGACATTAATCCTTGAAGAGGACTAACAGTAATGCGCAGATAGTTAAAGATTATAAGGGTTTTGTAGTTTATTCAAATGGTTTGTTGAGTAAACAAGTAACCCATCGAACAATTTCTCCTTGAATTTAATAATTCAATTAATTTCCAAAACGTGTTTGAAAGTTTTCGAACACTAGTTATTCAATAATTCTAAGCTATTATTCGTTCTTTCTACTGAAAATGTTCATGCGTTTACTTTATGAAGACGTAGGAGTGAGAGTGGTATATAGAGGAGAGTCATGCATTGACCAAAGGCAATACTGTCAATCCATGGGATTCAGCAAAAGAAGTAGTAGTAAGGATGTTAGCGAAGGCATCAGCAACTACAAATGAAATTGTTCTTGGTTCGATTGAGGTACCTCCAGATTCTGCTTTGGGAGACCTATCTTCAACTCTTGCTTTTGCTCTAGCGAAAGAATTGAAGAAGAACCCAGGAGCAATAGCATCAGAGATGCTACCAAAACTACAGAAGATGATTGAACAAGAACCGCTGATCAGCAAGGTCGAAACAAAGGGACCGTACATCAATATATTCTTTGAAAGGGCAGCCTTCACAGATATGACAATCACATCGGTTAGCAATGCTGAGAACACCTATGGTCAGAGTTCACACTTCAAAGACAAGCGCGTACTGATTGAATTTCCAGCAGTAAACCCCTCCAAACCTTGGCATATTGGACATGCTCGAAATGCAATCCTAGGAGACACTCTTTCCAATATATTGGAGAGTGTAGGATACGAAGTAGTGAAACTCGATTATATCAATGACCTTGGGTTGCAGATTGCACAACTAGTCTGGAAATTGAAACAGATTAGTGCTGATGAAGGAGAGAAAAAGTATGATCATTACCTTGGACATCTATACGTTGAGGTCCAAGAAACATTTGACTCCTCAGAAGAGGTTCAGAAAGAAGTTCGTGAGGTTTCAAGACATCTTGAGAATCTCCAGAGTGATGATGCAAAGATTAGTGGGGAGATGGTCAGAAGATGTGTAGAGGCGCAATGCCAGACTGCGTACAAACTTGGAATATACCATAATTATCAGGTGTGGGAGAGTGCAATAGCACATAGTGGTCTCCTTAGTCTTGCGAAGGACATGATTCTCCAGTGTGACAATATCTTCAAACCAGAAGATGGCGATAAGGCAGGGTGCATTGTAGCTAATCTCTCAGTAATCGATGAATTCAAGGACATGAAAGACCCTCACAAGATTCTATTCAGGTCAGATGGAACTAGGACTTACACTGGTGCGGATGTTGCCTTGCAACTCTGGAAGTTTGGACTAGTAAAGGATCCATTCCATTATGCAGTCTTCGAGGATCAGCCGAATGGAAAAAGTGTGAAGAGAACAACACTTGAAGGAGAAGACGAAAATCTCGGTAAGTTTGACATTGTATTGAATGTGATTGCTTCACGACAGGCACATCCACAGAAGATGGTATACACAGTTCTAGATTTAATGGGATACACAAAGGAAAGTGAAAATTCCCACCATATTGCTTACGAGTTTGTTGGTCTTGAGGACGAGGACTTCTCAGGAAGACATGGAACATGGATTGGTTACTCAACTGATGACGTCATCGATAGAGCGACTGAAATGGCTATGGTCGAAGTAGACAAACGAAACCCAGACGAGAGTGATGAATTCAAGAATAATGTCGCCAACCAAGTTGCTATTGGAGCCATCAGATACTTCATGCTTAATGCTTCGCCAGACAGGAAAATCACTTTCCGTTGGGAACAGGCACTTGACTTCAATGGTGATGCTGCTCCTTATTTGCAATATTCGCTTGCTCGAGCTCGTAGAATACTTGAGAAAATTCAGAGTGACGCAAAGGGTAAAGTGGATTTGGGAAAACTTACTTCAGATGCGGAATTTGAGTTAGTAAAGGCAATCTCAAGATTCCCAGATGAGATACTTGATGTTGCAAAAGCTCTGAAGAAAGATGTGTGGGGTACAGGTTTCATTTCAAATAGGATTACAGCTTATGGATTCGGTCTTGCTACACTCTTTAGCAAGTTCTATGACTCATGTCCTGTTCTTAAAGCAGAAACCGGAGTGAGAGAGGCGAGACTTGCACTTGTTGAATCTTTCAAGATTACAATGACAAATTGTTTGAAGATACTTGGCATTCCAGTTGTTGATCGAATGTGAACTAACCGGATGTAATGTTTGCACTTTCAATAACAAATGAGGGTGTAATCATTGAGAAGGTCGTTCGACTATCACTTCCGACTTGACTCACTCTCTTGAGTAGATCTTTCATATTGATACCAATTAGGGTATTCTTGAGGGGATGTTGTATTTCGCCATTCTCAACATAGTAGCCTTCAAGAATCATTGCGCTAAGTTCACCAGTTATCATATTGGGACGGTCGCCAGTATTTCTACAGACTACACCCTTATCCATCTCAGCAATGAAATCATCAAGATTCCCTTTTCCTGGGGTCACTATGAAGTTAGAAGTAGATATTGATGGCAGTCCTGAATATGAAGGTCTTGCAGCATTTCCGGTGTTGTCAACTCTATCTTTGTTTGAAGTGTAAGAATTGTGGAGCAGGTTTTTCAGAACACCAGATTCAATGATGGGGGTTCTCTGAGTCCGATATCCCTCAGCATCAAAGGTTCTCGTTCCTAATCCACCAGGGATTGTCCCATCATCAATTATTTCTAAGGTTTCAGAGGCAATGCTTTCTCCAAATGCATCAGTAATATATGAACGACCCATCTGAACTTCTTCAGCATTCACAGCTCCAGCAAATCCACGCCCAAGAACTGCGCTTGCACCAAGAGGAGCAAAAATAACTGGCATCTCGCCGCTTTCGATTATCTTAGGGCGTAAGAAACCAAGAGCAAGTTCAGCCGCTTTCATTCCTATATGTTCAGGATTTATATCATTGAGGTTTCGTGAGATCTGATATTCATAACTAGCAGTCTGATCTTCACCTTCCTTAATAACAGGATAAGAATACAGCGAGATCGAGGTTTTTGATTCAGTCATTTCAATGCCAAGAGAATTCACGATTGCACTTGAACTGGAAGAACTATGAATAGCAGATTCAATAGCATAATCTTTCCCTTCGAGCTTTTCTTTTGTTGCATCGATTGTGCGGATGAGAAGTATAGCTGCTTCATCAGATGATAGCTCGTCGACCTCTTTATTGAAAATTCCCTTTGCTTTTTGATAAGATCCAACTGAACTGGGTAATGTTACAAAGTCAGGGTCCTCAAAGGAGGCCTTTGCAAGATTAAGAGAATCAGTAATTGCTTCCTCAATATCTGAGGTGTCTTGTGTTGTAACGTATGCAAACCCTATTTTCTTACCAATCACTGTGCGGATACCAATGCCTGCGTCTATTTGTTCACTAGCTCCCTTGATAGCATTGTTCTCAGCCTCAATCTCATAAGCTCGACTCTTTGCAACGTAGACCTCAGCTTGGTCGGCGCCCATCTTCTCTGCAAGTTTGATTGCCTTCGTACCAATGTCGAGTAGTATCTCATTCACGTTACATTCCTCCTACTGGTACATCTATAATACGGGCATGAGGCCCGCCGGCCATGGTTGGAACAGCTTGACCGCCCTTACCACAAGAGCCTGCATCAAGTTCAAAGTCTTTGGCAATAGCGTCTACTTTGGATAAAATCTCAAGAATATTTCCAGCTAGAGATACATCACGAACCATCTGACCTTTCTCACCATTCTCAATTATGTACCCATGACTTGCTTGGAACATGAACTGACCTTTTGCAGTCTGAGTATATCCATAATTGTAACTACATAGGAGAATTCCATTCTTTGTGTCTTGGATGAGTTCATCAACGTCCCAGTCTCTGGGCTCCATGAAGGTGTTAGACATTCTTGGTAGAGGAGCACTCATGAATGATTGGCTTCTTGCCGCACCATTTGGTTCCATATCCAATCGGCTAGCAGTTTCAAGACTGTGAAGGAGCTCGGTAAAGATTCCATCTTTGACAAGAGTTCGTTTCTTTGTCTTTGTACCCTCCCAATCATATTCGAAGGACCCGCGTTTACCATCCATTGTTGGATCATCAGTAATGCTAAGGTACTCCGGACCGACCTCTTTGCCAACTTTATCTTCAAGGACAGTTGAATGTGATGGCCAATTATCCGCCTCTGCCGCATGTCCAAAAGCTTCGTGGGTCATGACTCCATTCAGTATGGGGTCCATAACAACATCATACGAACCTCCTTTCGCAGCAACAGAGGATAGAAGTTCAATAACAAGTTCGGCTGCATCGTTTCCAATATTCTGAGCTGCATCAGAATCCATTACTTCATAACCGCCCCGGTTACCAATGGATTTGAAAGTTCGTTGACGATTTGTCCCATCTTTTGCAGTTGGAGCAGAGATGAGACGCGGAATTGAGTTCTCAACATACACATTAGTTCCAAGAGAATTTGCTATGTAAAGTTCAGTGTGCATGTCCCCGTACACAGATCGCGTGGATGCAATCCGTTTATCGAAATCACGTGACTGATCATCAATCATCTTGACTAAGGACATCTTCTCATCTATTGAGATGCTTCTGAATGGTTTCTTCACCTTGTATTTGAAATGGTCTTGAAAAGTGGGACCATCAATCTCAAATTTATCCGCAACCTTTTCTCTTGTAGCTAATGCCATCTTAGCCACGGATTCACCGGTAGTTCGCATTCCAGCGGCAGTAAGATTTGTCGTCTGAGCAAATGCCCAAGCACCTTCAATGAATGCTCGGATTCCAGCCCCTTTTAATCGAGATGCCATCGATCGCTTAGAAATACCATCACTGATTTCGATGATTGTGGTGGTAGTGTTTTCGATTCGCACATCTGCAAAACTTGCACCAGCTTTGAGGGCAGCCTCAATGGCCGCGGTTGCGAGGTCTTCCATTTGAATCTCCTTTTCAAACTGCAGCCCACGATTGCTTGTTTTAACTTATGTGGATAGGACACCGGTTGAGAATATACTGGTAGTAATACACGGGTTATTCTTGGATAGCTCCTCGATAGAGCTAGAATACCGGAGGTACTCACTTGACAGAAGATATGTCAACAGAACAGTGTCAATCCTGCAAGAACCATAGGGCAACTCACATCTGTGAGGACTGTGGTGAGGTGCTATGTTCAGATTGCCTTGGTAACAGGTCAAACGAATACACTGTATGCAGTAACTGTCATCACTCATTAGGAGAATCAATTCCTGGTGAGAGGTTTGAAATATGTCCTGAATGTGAGTCAGAGAATTTGAGCAAAGGCAAGAGAACAATAGATATTTGCTCCCGCTGTCACTCTCCAAGAGTTGCAGGTCTTGAGGACAAGAGACGCACTCTTGCACTCGATATGCGTCACGCAATAATGGCGATTCAGCATGGTCATACCAAACTTAGAGAATTCAATAACAAAATGGTTACTACAAAGCGTCTATTAGTATCATTAAGAATGGCAAATTTCCTTCATTATAGATGGATAGAGGAAAAGATTGAGGGAATTCAAAATGAACTTCCTGCAATCAAGAATCGAGTAGGTAGTCAAGCAGAGATCGTTGCAAGAAGAATGGCTGCAGAAACAAAGAACTTCATCGACTATAACCATTGGAAACCATCACAGTTCCCATACATCGAAGGGATTACAAATAGAATTACAGAACTTGGTATCTACTACAAACAGAACGTCGATGAAGCACTGGAACCACTCCGTGCTACACTCAAGGAAGTTCGGAGACAATTAGATGGTCTTGATTACTACAAGAATCAGTTTGCAGAATTTTATGAACATGGTCAACTCTCAGTAGGTGAACTTCCAGTATGTGCCCTCCCTGATGTTAAGGTAACAGGGAGTGATTTCCTCAAAAATGACAAAGCATCTGGAACCCTATACATAACAAACAAGAGATTCGTGTTCGTGGCGGAAATTGGAAGAGTCCGTAGAAAGATGGAAACAATCTTTGATTTCCCACTAGTATATCTGAAGTCTATCGAGGAAGATGGACGATTCCGAAAACGAATTGTTCTCAAATTGAAACAGGGTGACGTCAAGATATCATGCACCGACCAGACAAAGAAGGTTCTACCAGAATATATCGAAATTGCTCGTAAATTTGATAGATACATCCAGACGGATATGCAAAGGGTTCGTAAGCTTGAACAGAATGAGGTCAGTATCAGTGATGTTAGGCTTAAGATCGAGGGTATGGTCTACTCGCTTCTATCAACAAATACAAGACATGAAGATTCAAGGGCTAGATATCAAGAGCCGTTTCAAAGCTCGCCATGGGCACCATCTCAATCTAGACCTTACGATGTTCCATTAGGTGGCGGGTATACTTCACCAGATACATTCAGAAGAGAACTAGAACAAGATATTGGTAGACGCGAGCAACCTGAAAGATTTGAACCTCCATATAGAACAGACTCTTCTCTTGATGTTCTCAAGAGAGATGCAGAATCAATTCATGGAGCAATCAGGGAAACTGTACACCTTTTGCGAGATGGGCGACTTGTAACAGAAGATTTCATTCGAAGGTATAAGGACCTAATGCGGGATTCCTACCATACAAGACGAGAGATTGAACGACAGTCAAGGGAAACTAGAGGGAAACTCTGGTAGAAACTAGTCAGATTACATTCCTAATTCACGTTCAAGTGATTTAATATCGTCTTCTAATGATTCAACATCACTAAGTGGTTTCTTGGTCGCGGTAGCATCAGCAAGACCTGCTTCTGCATCAATTTCATGCATCGCTGCAGTAAGATCGTCAGAGGATACTTCCATTGTTGCATCAAGTGCATCATCGGAGATACTGGCCTCAATCTCAAACTCTTCCAACCGACGTGCAATCTCATCAACATTAGCAACAACCTTGGAAGCATCAGTTGAATCCCCAAGCATCCCCAGGATCTTTGCGACCTCTTGGAGGGCCAGGGAGGTCTTTGCCGATGTTTGAGCCCTGTTGAGATGAGCAAGTATCTTCAGAATTTGGAGTCGGGACTTGTCAACGGATAGGGCATATTTTCGAAAGCGTAACATCTCTGTAGCATATGTTTTGAAGGCCTCTGTCTGGCTGCCTTTTCGAGCACGGACAGCCCTTGCTTTTGTGTCACGTGCTTCTTTCTCAAGTTTATTTCGTTGTCGAGCAAGTTGCTTACTGAGAATTCGGAGTCGACTGGATATCTCGCCAACGTCGGGTTTTTTCTTTCCCCAAGAAAATGCTTTTCTAATTGATGCCACAGCGTTCACCTATAGTTGCTCAAATCATTGTGGAGGTCTTATCGTTTAAACTTTCGCAGCTTGTGAGTACGTTGAGCGCGCCCAAAAGAGGTATGTTCTAGAAGACACAGAAAGTCTTAACATCCTACAGACAATGTAAACATGAACGCGTATGGCTGATAGTGATAGGTTAGATCATGGGCTCAAAAATCTGTTAGACAGAGCAATAGAGCTTGATCAGAGAGGAATGAAGAATGAGGCTTGTCAGTATTATTTGAAGGCCAGTAAGATTCTCATCAAATTAGCAAATTCTGCATCTTTACCATCGGTTAGAAAACACTATTTTAATCGGGCGCAGGAATGTGTTGATAGAGTCCGATACCTCTCGGGCATCAAGAAGAAATCAGCTGGACCTGTTGACGGGTTAGCTACTCCACCCATAATGGATAGTACTCCTGCTGAATCAATTACTGTTGCAAGTACGAAACCCGAGCAAGATCTAGACGATGATGAAAAAAGACTTCAAGAGATGATATCTGATACCATCATTTCAGAACGTCCTAATGTCAAGATGACAGAGGTTGCAGGACTTGAGGATGCTAAGCAGGCAATTAATGACGCAATCCTGACTCCACTAAAACATCCCGAGCTCTTCAAGGGGAAAGCAAGACAACCATGGAAGGGGATTCTCTTCTATGGACCTGCAGGTTGTGGAAAGACCTTGATTGCAAAAGCTGTTGCGTCTGAAGTGAATGCTACGTTCTTCAATGTATCAGCTGCAAATATTGTAAGTAAATGGTTAGGAGAATCTGAACGCTTAGTTATGCATCTTTTCCAGCTTGCCAGGAAGAATCAACCTGCGATTGTATTCATAGACGAATTAGATTCGATTGGGGTTTCACGTTCTGGTGATGACGTGGGCGGAGAACGACGAATGAAGACCCAACTTCTAACAGAACTTCAAGGTCTAGCAAGTAATCATGATGATAGAGTCACGGTAATAGGGGCCACAAATCTTCCATGGGAAATCGATTTTGCACTTAGATCAAGATTTGAGAAGAGAATTCATGTTCCACTACCGAATACTGAAGCCCGAGCAGCAATTCTAGAAATACACATGGAAGACATAGAGGTCTCTCCAACTTTAGATTTTGAAGAAATGGCAGATCTTACTGAAGGGTACAGTGGTCGTGACATCAGTATTGTCTGTCGTGAAGCAGCAATGGAACCGATAAGAGACCTTCAACGTACTGGAAGATTGGACGACGAAAGAGAAATTCTGGACATCCGACCTGTTTCTAGGGATGATTTCTTGAGTGCTATCGAGAATATCAGACCCGCAACACCTCCCGAGGATGTCAGAAGATACATTGACTGGGCGGAGGGTTCCTAGATACAGCTGCATGATACTTAGACAAAGTTGTGCATTTCTTAGTTGGATATTAGAACGAATGTCTTTATTGCTGTAGGACCTTATATGCCTCAAAAAGGAATCAATGAATGTAGCATGAATCCTATGATGAGAACCAAGTCTAAGGACCATTCTACTGTCGCCGCCAGTTGGACGGGACGATAAACGCCTGTTGGAGAGGACGTAAGACGTCTTCGTGGGCCTTTCAAGATCTGCAAGATGCTACCTCGATGAAGCAGGAACCGAACATCAGTCTTGGACCTTAATGTCTAGGAATGTTTAAGTTTCGGGCAACGGTTCCTAGATAGTGGGAATGAAAGAAAAGCGTCGAGAGAAGACAAAAGAAGAAGAAAAGCCTGAATCAGTTGAAACTGAGATTCAACCAGTAGTAGAAGAAGTAACTGAACATACCATCGATGAAACACATACTCCTGAAGTTGTTGTTGAATCAGAAATTCAGAAGACATCTGAAGTGGTTGAAGAAGTAGATCCAAAAATTACTGAGACCGCAGCTGAAGTGAGTATTTTAGAATCAATCTTAATGCCGTCCTGGGGCGGAGCTGAACAGAGTGAGTGGATGTATGGAGTCCCACCTAGAGAGGATGATAGAGACCTATGGGCTGGTGAATGGGCAGATTTTCTCCTTCAATGGACTGAACATAACGCCGTACATATTCTATCTCTAGCTACTTTCATAGCCGAACCACCTTTCAAGGATTTGCGAAGCAAGGTCGACTCCTTCAAGATGATTGCACAGGTACTCATCGAAAAAGAAGTGGCTGAGTGGAGCGACCGAAGAAAAAGACAACTCAGAATTTATTGGAGACCTCTAGAAGATTGGGCAGATATCATCTATGAGTGGGCATTGAATACAGGAAAGCTCAGACTTGATGTGAAATCAATAGTGATCCAAGAATCGGGCGAGAACTTTGCCAAACTCCCTGAGAAGGATCTCTATGTAGTGCTTGCATTGATGGTTGAGAAAGAACAAGCTGAATGGATAGATAAGAAAAAAGGTGCAATCCTCATCTGTACCTAGTATGCACCGTGACTCTTTGGATTAGAATTGTCCCCAGAACTCAGTCCTGGGAAGTGGTATCTTCCACCTGTGGAAAATCGAATATCAGCTACAGCCATACCAGTATCAGCAAGACTTGCAAGAACTTGGCGAGCATGATCTTCAGACCACTTGAGTTGCATCATTACTTCCTCCACAGACACGTGACCTTTTGATGCAGCTAAATTGATAATATCAGCTTGGTCACGTCTGAGTTCAAGGGGTCGTAATTCGACAACCTTCACACCACCTCTAAGTGTGCGTATACCTGGGAGAAGCCCGTGCTTTGCAACTCTATTAACTGCTTCAATTACATCGTTATATGTCACTGATTTTACTTCAGGGAGGCGCCGTACAACTTCAACGATTAGTTCAGCAAGTCCCATGAGACCTTTAGATGAATGCTCGGTTGCGACATCCAAAATTGCTAGACCAATGTAATCATAGTACTGATCAGCATTCATTCCGTGGAATGACTTGTCTGGTGCGATTTCTCTCAGTTTCAGAAGGTCAGCAGCATCGGGAAAAGAGTCCATGATACGTTCGCCTGCAAAAAAGCCCCCTACATCTAAACCTAACCGCTTCAAATTGTCGATGTGACCTCGTACTTCTTGTAAGAGTGCCTGTGATTCTCTCTGGAATGACTTGTTATCAACTGCACGTAAATCATAGAGTTTCTTTAGCTGGTCAAGAGTGGCAATTGAAGCATAAAGTTCGGTTTCAAGTCGCTCCTGCATTTAGAGGAATCCCTTCTTTATTCTGATAGCGTACACTGTGTTGATATCTCAAATTGGACAGATGTTCCTTTAAGAGAGAGTATTATCAGGTCGCGCGGGATAATATCCGGACTAAAGGTACATGGATGGGATAATGTCTTTCTATTATGACAGTGCAGGATAAACAGAATGCACAGCTGACTTTGGAAATATCAAGAGTACTGGCTGTCGTAAATGCTCAATATTCTGCATGTTTCCAAATTGGAGAAAGAAAGACGCAGATACTTGGCGACGCAGTATCATGTTTGCGGATAGACTTGGAGTGCCGCATGGTGAAAGTGGACAAGTTTTTCTTCACACGATATGTAGTCGATAAGATGGTTCGATGGTAGTGATAGAATGACGAACAAAGAACTAAAGTTTGGCGTGATTCGGAAGAAGACAGCTATGTAATGGTTGGAACAATACGGAAGTGAAGAAGAAATCTATAGAAAAGGTGTTGTCGGTTGCTTGCCTATTATAATCTTCATTTTGAAAGAACGCATTGACAAACTAGAAGCTGAAGTCGAGAGATTGAAAACCGGAATGACTGACTGAGCAGACAGCTTCATGCGAAAATTCTCTGGATCAAACCTGAAGAGATGTTGCGAGAGTATTATCAGGTTTCATTATGGAGTCAAGCGGTCTCGGTCACGGGGGAGTAATGTTGCCTCTCGAATGTTATCAATCCCCAGGAGCTGCATAGTAAGACGTTCAACTCCCAGTCCGATGCCACCATGAGGTGGAGCTCCATACTTGAAGGGGTCAAGATAAAAGCTGAAGTTAGGAGGATTGAACCCTTTCGCCTTGAATCGTTCTACAAGAAGGTCATAGATATGAATACGTTGACCGCCAGTAGTGATCTCCATCCCTTTGTATGTAAGGTCAAAGCTTTCAGTCATCCCTTCATCAGTAAGACTTGGCATAGTATAAGCAGGACGCAGTTCTAAAGGATAATGAGTGATGAACACCATATCAGTACCGAACTTCTCTGGGAATATCTTTTCAAGGAGTCGCTCGCTCTCAGGATCTAGGTCATCAGTGATTGACAGGTCCTTACCTGCTTCGTTGACAAGATCAATAGCTTCAGCATATTTTACTCGCTTGAAGGGTAATTTTGGAATGGTAAGGTCAATTCCAAGGAGCTCAAACTCAGCAGAGGAAGCTTCCTTGGTCTTTGTAAAAGCATAATGGAGCATTTGTTCCTCCATCTTCATAACATCCTCAACTCCACTAATCCATGCCATCTCAAAATCAAAGGACGTATACTCGTTGATGTGGCGTCGTGTGTTGTGCTTCTCAGCTCTAAAGACAGGTGCGATCTCAAAGACTCTACCAAATCCAGCAAGTAACATTAACTGCTTGTAGAATTGAGGACTCTGTGCCAAGTACGCCTTTCTCTCGAAATACTGCACTTCGAAGAGATTTGCACCTCCCTCCGTAGCTTCAGCAACCAGCTTTGGCGTGTGGATTTCGACAAAGTCATTGTTCTCTAAATAATCTCTGGAGAAACGGACAAGGTTATGCTGAATTCTGAAGATTGCATTAATTGAGGGTTTACGAAGGTCTAGAATACGATGGTTGAAGCGTGTATCTAGGTCTATGTCTACCTTACCTTCTACAACATCTATGGGAAGACGTTCAGCAGTATTTAGAATCCTAATCTTGGTTGGTATGACTTCAGCACCAGCTGCTACTTGTGTTGTCGCAACCACAGTCCCATGAACAGATATTGCAGTTTCAGGCTTGAGTTTTCCTGAAGTTTCAAAGACTTCCTCTGGAACCTTCTTCTGTGGGATTGTTACTTGCACCGTTCCATGTTCATCCCTAAGGACTAGAAACTTGATCTTTCCCTTATCTCTAAGAATGTGAGTCCAGCCCATCAGAATGACTTCTTTCCCGTCCAGTTCTGAAGTAATCTGATTACTGAAGTGAGTACGAGTCGCATCACCAATCGGTTCAGTGCCAGCCTTATCGTAGAAATCCATTCTTCAAACCTCAACCTGAGTTGATTGAGCCGAAGCTGGAGTACATTATGAGGCTTTTGGAGAGAGTCAAAAAGTGGTGTGAAGATGGAGGAGAACGCCCAACCATCTTCCGGCTAACCTAAATCTTACATTTTATGGTGAGTGAATCTCAACTGTAAGAAATTTCTATGTTCCGCCCTTCTCCTGCCAGTGTCACCACCATCCAACATTTCCGAGAAAATGCTAAACTTAGCAGGAGCTTTGTCAACGTTCATTGGGATGGAATCCCTCCTGAAGACCTGGCTTCTTTCTCCTGGTTGAATGCTTGGGCTTCACTTCCAGTTACAGAGAGAGTTTCCACAGTTCTAACCACGGCAGGGTCATTATCACTTAACCTAGATTTGTCACCAAAACTAAGAAAGCTCGTCTGAGCAAAGTGAAAGGCCGCGGACTCTCCGGAACCCGATGCTGATTCTTTCTTGGAGAGTGAGGACTTCCCTTTGGAAGAAGACTTCTTCTTTCGGGCTTTCAGCCGCGCACGTCGATTAGTTGTTCCTCGAACAACTGACCTAGTCCACATACCTAGTCCTTGCATACAATTTCATGTTGTTAGGAGTATAAGAGCTCATACAATTTCTTTTGTATTGAGGAGTTAGTTCACACAACTCTCTTTTTATGAAATTGTAAGAGCTTAATTATTCCGGATTCATGTCAGCACTACATAGGAGCCTGAACTAACTCGTATACTCGCTCCCGCGCATCTATGTCATGTTCTTCCTCACGAATGAGACCTAGAGCCTTAAGTCTACTAAGACCATAGTTTATTGTTCTGGGAGGAAGGTATGTTGTGCTAATCAGGTCCTGCCGGCTCATCCGGTGTCGGTCCTTAAGAAGCACGTAAAGAAACTTCGCGGAAGGAGGTAGAGACAAGAATGAGCGCCGGGCAAACATGATCCCACCGTAGAATTATTGCCATGTATCATATACCTCCGTATAGTTTTGCTTGAAACTCACAGATTTATTGATAAGCTTTGGCATCAAAGAACTCATGGAGCTTGTTTCGTGATGTTTGAAGTTGAGCGATTGGATATCAAAGGTTATAGTGGAAATAAATTGAAAAATAACTTTTATAGACAGTTGGATGAAACTCGGAAAATTGCTCTAGTTTTTCCGGGTTTGGCATATAATTCTACAATGCCACTTCTTCATTATTCAGTTCAATCTATTCTTGCTACTGGAATCAACGTACTAACTGTGGATTATGATTACTCTAACAATCCCAAATTCTTGAAACAATCGTTGAGAAACCGGTCAGACTGGTTAACTGGAGATGTTGAAGCAGCTCTCAAGTTTGTAACCAAGGAAGAAAATCAAAAAGTTGTCTGCTTGACTGGTAAATCGTTAGGAACACTGGCGTTAGGCCATCTGCTTGAAACACATGAGAATCTTAGGGATGCAAAGACCATTTGGCTAACTCCATTGATTAAGAATCCAGAGCTTATGGAGCAGATGCTATCCTATATGAAGGATGCAATTATGGTTATAGGAACTAGTGATTCTCAATATGACATCGAGATCATAGATCGATTGAATGCTAATACCCTTCTAGGTGGGATAGTAGTAGATGGAGCGGATCATAGCTTGGAGATACAAGGTGACGTAACAAAATCATTGAGAGTACTGATGCAGATTGTTACCATTATTCAGCAGTTCCTCATCTAATTGATTCATGAAGGTTTTCGAAAAATAAGAACCCATTCTCCCTGCATCCGCTCCTTTCTGGGAATTCGTATGAAATGTCGAATGAGCTTTGAAAAGAACTGCTTCTCCAATTCAAAGCCAACACTTGATTCAGCAATTTCTACCAGTATCTCATGAGACCTGACTCGAACTTCACGAATGAGATTATTTCCAATAGTAACACAATACCGACTGCCTGGTTTGAGAACTCTCATCATCTCTTGAAACTGCGATTTCATATCATCAAAGAATTTGTATGTGATAAATGCACGACGAGGGTCTCTTTTGAAAATCTGTTTCAGAACGGGGTCTAGAGTATTCAGTCCTGAAACTTTGAGTTCTCGGTATTCATCTTTATAGACTGTTTCAGTTCCGATGTACTTTCGTTTAACCTTGGATAATGGACCGTCACCTAGAAGTCCAAGCCAATACATCTCTAACTGGTGTGTTCGAGGATAGTCTACCGCATTAATGTAGGGGGGCGATGTAACAGCCAAGTCGATTGACCCAGCGTCAAGACCAGTTTCAAGTGCAGTACTGGTAGGGAGAATTACGTTCTTCACTTGAAGCTCGTTTACTACTTGGGAGAACTTCTTCATTTCCTCACTTTGCCGATCTAACCTTTGCGAAAATCTCTCAAGAGTATCACCTGGGGATATCTTCTTAGTCACTTTCTTTCTAAGTACAGTTCTTGTACAGTGGGGATCAGCATTGGACACATCCCTGATAATTGACGACATGACTACATGAAAGAAATCAGATACATCGTTCCAGTTAGAAATCTGGTGTGATTGTCCGATACTTTTGATGCTATCTTTGATGATAGCAAGCTCCTTCAACACGAATGGACGAAACCAGTTGTCCCTGTAATGGAACTCAGGGAGAGAGGGAGTATATTCATCAGATTTGCTCAAGAGTACAATCTGTTGATTCAAAGAATCTACAGCATTCTTGAGAGTTTCATTATCAATTGGTGTTGTCTTCACTTTCGTTATTAGTCGAGCAATTGAATCAATGTCAATTCCAATACCAACACGATTATTCAGTATTGCCTCAAGAACTACTGTTCCACTTCCACACATAGGATCTAGAACAGACTGTCCAACTTCAGAGTATTTTTGGATCAGATAACGTGGAAGCTCGGGAAAGAATTTGGCTGGAAACTTATGAATTCCATGGGTGAGATACGACTGGTCCTTGCTGATGATGAGGATATTCCCTCTATCAGGTATTTCAAGGTCAGTATCAAGATCTCCCTCAATCTCAATCAACTCAGCAGAATCGGTGTTTGTTTTATCTTCACCATAACCTCGAGTTGACAATCACTATCACCACTTATTTTGCGCAATTATGTACTCCAACATTCTTAGTACGATTTAGCCTTATGTTATATATAGTGGTTCGCTGATTGTTGAAAAGTCCCGATTTGTGGGGCACGCTAAAACACGGAGAGATTAGATTATGGCAGATTTAAAGAAAATTGGAGATATTTTAGTTCTCTTAGGCGCGATTGTCGGTATTATTCAGGGAATATGGCTAATTCTGGGTAACGCCGCCTTTGGTTCCAATATATTACTTGGCATCTTAGGTGAAGCTATGGGAGTGATTATTGGAGTCCTTGGAATTCTGTTTTCATTAATTGCATTAGTGAATAGTGGATTTATCAAAATCAGTGCATTAGACTTTGGTAAAAAGAATAAATTCCTCGTTGTTCTAATCATCGGCATACTGATGGTTCTCTTCGCCAGTGACTTTGGTGGCATTCTAGTCATTATTGGTGCAGTTCTCTGGTTATTGTAAATAAAAAATGCTCATCTCCAGTCCAAAAAACTGAAGATGAGTCTTCTTTCTTTTTGATAATATCAAACAGAAGCTTTGATTGCCTTGTCGAGTCGGTCTACAACATCGTCAATATTTTCCTTGGTGATGATGTAGCTTGGAGTAAGACGAATTACGTTTTGCCCTGATCCAAGTACCCAGAGTTTCTGATTCTGGACTGCATTCTTTACAATCCGGTCCCTTAACTTGGGAGCCTTCTCCTTACTCTTCTTGTCCTTGACTATCTCCAAACCTACCATGAGACCTAGACCACGAACATCTCCAACAACCTCATGCTTGTCCTTGAGTTCACCAAGACGCTCTAAAAGGTAGGCTCCATGCTCTGCATTCTTCTTCAAGAATCCTCCATCTTCCATGTGCTTGAAGATCCATAGCGATAGCAGTCCCATCTTTGGTTCAGCTGAAAAGGTTTCAGAATGGCGTGAACCACCTGTAAACATTGGAGCAGGACCAATTGATGCACCCATAGGATACCCACCACCCATTGCCTTACCCATTGAGATGTAATCAGGAACTACCCCGTGGTTCTCAATTGCAGTCCATTTCCCAGTTCTACCCATACCTGCTTGCACCTCATCAGACATGAAGTATGCACCGATTTCCTTTGTGAGGTCATAGATACCTTTGACTGCTTTTGTTGGAGGAACTATCAAATCGCCCTCACCACAAAGAGGCTCCATCACAGTTGCTGCAATATCATTCCCTTCAACTTCAAGGGCGTATCTCAGCGCCTCAACGCATTCAAGGCTACAGTCCTCTTCGGTTGTACCGTAGGGACAGCGATAGCAATAGGGGGAGAGGACACGAACCGTATCAACACCCTGTGGAAAACCAGATTTGTGCTTCGAGTTTGATGATGTAAGAGCCAGCGCATAACCTGTACGGCCATGAAATGCAGGTCTGAAGGTTACAAAAC
>JAUWOU010000149.1 GCA_030612005.1 Candidatus Thorarchaeota archaeon
ATCCAAAGTCATGAGATTCGCTCCAACCTCTCGATCAAACAACATCTTGTTTGGTTGAGCTCGAAGTAGCTTGAGAAGGTCTGCAATCTCTTGGGATGATAGGTGTCGGTCTCCATCATGGTCAACGGTTCGCCAATCCACGACCTGTATTTCCTTTGTCGTACTGGATATTGGTTTGGCATCATTACGCTTCTTTTGAAGAGGACCAATAGCAGGTTCAACTGCATCCTTTACTTGCGCATCACTCAAGTTCACACCATAGATGTCCCTCATATGTTTGAGTCTAGTAGATAGAAAGACCCATGGTGCAATCTGTCTTGCATTGTCTTCATCAATTCTGTCTAACGGATATTGTGTAATCATTCTCATAAGTTCAGCATTCGATATAGAACCAACGCGTTCTGGATTGAGTGATTCCAACCATCGTATCTCATCAATGAGTACAGTAATAGCTTCAACTCTTTGACCGAGTCGAATCAACCCATTGATTGTAGCTTCATGACCTAGAACTGATGCAGCATGATAATCTGACATAAATTCTGCGGCACGAGATGCCTTCTTCATGAAGTATTTTGACACATGGGTTAGAAGTCTCGAGAGTAAGAAGAACGCTAATAGCACGATTGCTCTGATGGCAGTACTATACAGGTCACCGTTTACTAATAGTGAGTCAGCGATTGCTAAAAGTAATCGAACATAGATGTAAAGATAGATGATATCGATGAAGAAAGATGGCATTCTTGTAAAGATAGTAATGATTGAATCACGATTCTTGATGTGACCTAATTCATGTGCAATGATTGCTTGCATCTCTTTCTCATTCAAAACATCCAGGGTATTACTATGCACTACCACAACTGAGCCAATTAATGGAAGACTGAAAGTGTAAGCATTAGGAAGTGGTGAAGCCATCAGAAAGATCTTCTTGACCGATATCTCACTCTTCTTTGCCAAATCCATAGTCCATTTCACAATTTCATCACGAGAGTATCTACGTTGCCATGGTGCTTCAGTATCAAATTTAGGATGTAGTTCAACCAGACCAGGACCCCGTAGCATTTGTCCTGCTGATAGATATAACATTACCAATTGTAATAGTGCAATACCTATGAAAAGACCTGCTGAGCCGATAGGATTAATCATCGAGAAATTAATTCCTACAACAATCAGAGTTGTGTTGTCTAAATACAGTATTGACACAAGTAGAATTTGAATAATATCCATTATCAGAAAAGCATAGATTGCATTCCATTTGTTACGCTTGATATCCTCAATCATAAGTTACACCTAAACACAATGGTAACGTGATATTGCACAAGTGATGTGAAAACATTTGAAGCCTGCGGTATCTCCACAGTCTTTATCATCAAGTAAATATCTTGACAGAACGGTGTCAAAGGTGAAAGATGGCAAAGATTTGGCAGAATATTGCATCGAATTTGGAGAGAAAATCGGTGCTGAATATGTTGAAGCTCGATTCGTAAATAGTTCTGTTCGAGGGTTAGCTTTTCGGAATGGAGCGATGATTTCTGGAGGATTCACTCCATCATCTGGAATTGGCGTTAGAGTACTTGTAGATGGTAGTATGGGTTTTGCATCATTTGATAGATTGGAAAAGAGTATTGCAGAAGAAGCAATCACAACCGCATCAAAGATGGCAAAGAATTCGAAAAGCAAGAAACCCATAGATTTGGGAGAACCAATTGCTAATGTAGCAAAATGGAAAATGGAAACAAAAGAACCTCTCAATGATGTAGACATAGATACGATAATGGAACTCTGTACAGAAGTTAACGAGCAAATGAAAGGATTGTCATCCTTTGTTTTTATATTCAATGGAAATGTTATCGACAAGTACCTAGTAACAAACGAAGGAACCAAAATAGACAGCCAGCTTTCATACCTTCTAATGTATGCAATCATGACAGCTCAAGCAAAAGGTGGATCAGAACAGAAGTTTCTTGACCTAACACTCGCTGGTGGCTGGGAAAGAATTCGAGAATCACATTTCATTGAAAATGTGAAAGATGAAGTCAAGAGATTGAAGAAGACTACAGAGAATGCTGTCAAAATTGAAGAGTTGATGGCACAGCCCATCGATATGATTGTAGGTCCAGAAGTTGCAGGAATAATAGTCCATGAAAATGTAGGGCATCCTAGTGAAGGAGACCGAATTATGGGGCGAGAGGGAGCTCAAGCAGGAGAGAGCTTCTGGAGAGACCTCAAAATAGGAGAATCGCGAGTAGGTTCTGATGCAGTAAATGTCATTGAAGATCCTACCATTGTAAAGACCTCTGGACACTATGAATATGATGATGAAGGAGTGAAAGCAAGAAAGCGAGAGCTCATCAAGGAGGGAATTATACACGAACCGCTGCTTAATCGAGAGTTTGGAACCAAGTTTGGTACAGGTTCCAACGCAGCTGCCCGTGCAACAGATTTCAACAGAGAACCAATCATAAGAATGGCAAATACTTACTTTGAGCCAGGGGATTATTCATTGGAAGAATTAGTTGAGGATGTAAAACTTGGAGTCTATATGAGGAGTTTTACAGAGTGGAATATTGATGACAGACGCTACCAATCAAAGTATACAGGCTCAGAAGCTTACCTAATCAAAGATGGCGAGATTACAGACACTATGGTCAAGAAACCAGTAATGGAAACGACAAGCGTTGGTATGTTAAGTGCTGTTGATGCAGTTTCTAAGAATCTTAGATTTGACTTTCCAGGAACATGTGGAAAGAGCGACCCTATGCAAGGAATCCCTGTGTATGCGGGAGGTGGAGAAATTAGATTTAGAGAAATCAGACTTGGAGGTGTTGGATAGTGATAGACGCAGACCATTTGAAGACTCTTGGTGATATTGCAATAGACTACGGTTCTAAGAAGACTGATGCAATAATTGCCAGAGTGGTCCAGACTAAGAATTCCCAATTAAGGTTCTCTCAGAATAATATCGATATTAGTAAGATTTGGGAAGAACTCAAACTCGAACTGTTTGTGGTAATTGGTGAGAAAACAGGAACCACTGACAGACCCATCACTTCAGAAGATGATGTCAAAAAGACAATTGACGATACAGTTTCATTTACCAAGATGCTTCCAGATTCGATGTTTTTTGCAGGTTTAGAGGATAAGATACAATCCTATAACAAGTTGAAGAAACAATATGATGCAAAGATAGATACATTCGCTGAACAAGCTCCAGAATTAATCAACTCAGTCATTGATAAGACTATGAGTGCGGGTGCTAAGAGAGTAGCTGGAGCACTTATGCTGAAGAAACGTTATTTCTTCTTCCGATCTAGCTTGGGTCCAGAGGGTTCATCACGAGGCACCACTTTCGATCTCAATGTGAGAGCTTTACAGGATGAACTAGACTACTCTGGTCAGGGTTTAGCTTGTGGAACCATTCCGTCAAAGTCTGAGAAAAACATGCTTGAAGCTGGAGTAAAAGCAGGTAGATTATCTAAACAAGCAATAGGAGCAGTTCAAGGAACTCCTGGTACTTATGACCTCATTCTATCACCAACAGTGGCTGCAAATGTTCTTGGTTCTATCACAGAGTCAGCTAACCCATTTTACATCATGATGGGTGTGTCACCATTGAAAGATAAGATGGGCGAGCAAATTGGGCCAGAGTTCATCACTGCATATGAAGACTCACTCTTCGATGGTGGATTGAATAGTACTCCATTCGATTGGGAAGGTTCACCTGGACGTACAACTAGAATCATTGATCAAGGTATACTCAAGAGTCTGGTTCATAATACTACTACATCTAAAATGTTCGATACGGAAACTACAGGAAGTTCTCAAATGGCAAGTCTTGGTATAGGAATGAAGATGCTTCTACCAGGAATTTCAAACATTGTTTTTGACAACGGAAACTATTCTCAAGAGGAATTGTTTGATGTTGACAAGCCTACAATCTATGTGACATGTAACTGGTATTCGAGAACCCAAAATGCTCAGACGGGTGACTTTTCAACAATTCCAAGAGATGCTATGTTCCTTTTAAACAAGGGAGAAATGAAGCCAATCAAGAACATGAGAATTAGTGATAATGTATTGAGGATGTTTGCAAATATCGATGCTCTTGGAAATGATCGCACTCAGGTGTATTGGTGGGAGGTTCCTACTCCAACAGTAATTTCAACCATGAGAGTTCGGGACTGTAAGATGACTGCAGCAACACAGTAGAAGGTAACTAGACATTGTGTCGGAGTCTTTGTGATTCCGACGCTGCATAAAGAAACATTTCGGAAACATTGTCACCTGTACGTGCAGAGGTTTCAAAATATTCTAGATGGAGAAGATTCGCTAGCATTCGGCCTTCTTTTTCATCAATCACAACTTCAGACTTCAAATCAGATTTGTTCGCAACAAGCGAGCCTGCTAAGTGCTTGTCCCCCTGAATACAAATTTTCTCGGTGAGGGCTTCATAGAGTGGAGTTATTCGCTTGAAAGTTTCTTTGTTCGTCATGTCATAGACAAAAAGCAAGTGATGAGCGCCAACATAGAATCGATTCCTCAAGGCAGCAAAGGTTTCCTGACCTCCAACATCTACAATTGTAAGAACAACTTTTCCTGAGGGAAAATCAAAAGTGATTGCACTTAGATCTGCTGCGATTGTTGCGGTGTGTGCTTCTCTGAACTCACCAGTCTGATATCTTCTCACAAGACTTGACTTGCCTACTGAAGGTGCGCCGACAATTATCGCCTTGTAGAGTTCTGCGACCATGATATCACCCGTTTTCGAATCCCTAATGCGGTGTATACTGAGGTCACTTATCAGGATTGTTAGGATGGTGCTTGGAGACCTATCGAAGGATTTTAAGCAATTCATACGCCCCTAATATAATTATGATAGACTTTGAGGATATTAGGAAAAGAACGACAAACATCAAGGGTTACATCGATGCACTTTCTGACAAAGACAAGGATATCGTGATGGAAGCCTATGATGAGTACAATCTGAATGAAGACGTCGTCGAAGAATTAAGGGAAATTATGAAGGGACTCAAAGTTGTCATCTTCAGTGCAGGATGGTGTGGGGATTGCAAGAGAGCGATGCCTCCTATGCTTCACCTAGAAGAGAAGATTGGTCTTGATGCAATGGTATTTGGAACAATCAAATCAGACCCACTGAACCAAGAGGCCCAGTGGAGAGTACCACCATCACCACCAGAAATCAATGAATGGGGTGCAACTGCGATACCCTGGTTTGAATTCTTCGATTCTGATGGTAACAAGGTCGCAACCCTTATTGAGAAACCCAAAGTAAAAGATACTCTCGAAGAAGAAATTCTTCACATACTTAAGAATTAATAGGGAGATACCCCCAAGTAATAATAGCGTTTGGAGGAATGAGATGTGGATATTCCAATATTAACAAAATTCATTGAAGGTCTGAAACTATTCTTTGCATCAAAGAGATTGAAGTGGTTAACACTTGTCTTCGTGATTGGTGCAATAACAATCATAGTTTGGAAAAGTCTTGCATCGTTGATCCCAGCACTAGGTGGAATTGCCCTCTTTGTAGGAGGAATTTTTCCAACCTTTTTCATGATCACATGTTTTCTCTCGCTACTGGGATTAGCAAGATTTGTAGCAGATGAGGAGTCCTATCAGAAATCGTTCATCTATACTATCATCTGGTTTGTTGTGAGCTTCTTTGTGTTGATTATGATGTTCTTCATCAGACCAATCTTTAATTGGATGTTCATTGGAGTCGCATTTCTAGGTTGGATTGGTTTCCAGTCATATTTCTCAACTCGTAGTTCATTGGGATATGCTTCGAGTATGGATATCGAAAGTCGTTCGAAAATCGTAGGATTGCTCTATGGTTTCATCTACATTCTCAATTACGTAGTCATTATTGGAGCTTTCATCTACACATTTTTCATCATCAATCCAGTACTGCCAGATGCGGGGACGTTCCTTGCTCTAGTAGGTACGGTCTTTGCATTGGGATTCAATTTCGTGAATGGTATGGTTTATGTTGCAGAACGAAAGAAATCCACTGCTAGTAACATTGTGTTCCTAGGCATGTTCATCTCGTTCTATTCAGCATACTTCATCTATAACGTTCTCAAAGGATACGATCCAGGGCTTGATCTCGTCGGCATTGGTATCACAGTATTCTTCATTCTCTATACTATGAGCAGTGTTGGTAGAAGCCTTGCATCAAGAGCTGAGTTGGACACTAGATTCAAAATTAGTAAGGAACTGGCAGCAACCTTCACCTTCTTCCTCGCAAGCGGATTCATGTTTGTTGATGCCATGTTCGCAGTGATTCTCGGAGTAGCAAATCCGACTCTGGAAGGAGGAATAGGTGATGGCATCAAGCTTCTAGTCTTCCCATTCATCGCTTTCATAATGGTGCTGAACTTCATCAGAAAGTCAAGGAAGGTTCCCAAGGAAGCTCCGGTACCAGACCAGATTCCAATAATTGAAGATGAACCCGAAGAAGAGCCTGTGATAGTTGAACCAGAAGTTACTGAGGTAGAAGCTGAAGTAGAAGTAACCCCTGAGGAAGAACCCGTTTCTTTGGATGAGGTTATCGATGATGAAGAAGATTCTGAATCATCAGAGGAATAGGAGCAAACCGCTCCTCCCTCTCTTCTTTAGGATTAGAACCGTATAACCGAACGCTTTTAACATAAAACGGTAAGTTCGCATGAAATTGGTTTAGTCATTGACTACACCTAAACAATTGGAGATACAGAAATGGCAAAATACGAATGCGTCGTTTGTGGCTGGGTTTATGACGAAGAAAAAGGCGATCCTGATAGCGGTGTCGCTGCAGGTACTAAATGGGATGCCCTTCCCGATGACTGGGTCTGTCCTATGTGCGGGGCCGGAAAAGAAGAATTTGAGTTAATTAATTAATGAATAATTAATCATTCAAACAGGAGTCTCATCTTGAGACTCTCTGTTACTCTTATCCCGCACTGAAAAGTATTCATCTAATCTAGCTCTTTTTCGTTCATCGTTTGGAGGAGCAATCTTCCACCATTTTTCAACATCTTTCTGTGAACTAGTATGAGCCTCCCAGTGGGCAGATACTCTACCTGATCTTACATAATAACGAACATAACATAGATGGTGACCTGTTTTTATTCCAAGTTTTTTACATAACTTCTTTTCATCCAGCAAAAGCTTTCTCAAAGTCCTTACATCATGGATGAGATTCCCTGAAAGCAAAAGATGCAAAAGAAACCAGTATGTGCTTCCCTAGTAACTACAAACAAAAAGGTGGTAATTGAATGGCGTCAAATAAAAAATTTGCAACTATACTTTTATTTCTGGCTTATCTAAGTCTCATATTCTTTAGTGGGATTTTACTTTTCAGATTTGGAATCTCAACAGACTTAGCGTACTTGTTACTCATAGCACAACAACTCCAAATCCTTCAGACAGTAAGTGGGTTTATTGTGATAGGACTCTTTGCATCACTTATTTCAGATATGGAATAGTATGTTTGCGAGGTTTCAATTAAACTTAAGGTTTGAAATGGCTTCGGTAGAGTCGAGCCTTTTCCTTTACTTCGGCATCTGTGTTGGAATCCTTGAACACCCTATCGAAGAATCGAAACTTAAGCGATTTTCCACCATCCGGAGGAGTATCAATATTGTACACTCGTTCAAGCATTTCCAATGTTGTATCACCAAGTCGACCTGGTTTCTTCGCAAGTTTCACATAAATCTCTGGTATCAACTCCATACCCTGATAGTTGCAAACAAAAGAATAGATACTATTGTTCAACATTGTAGGAGATTCAGAAAGCTGTTCTGCAAATCCATTTACCCACAGTATCTTGTCCTCGTTTGTCAACACCTGAAATGCTTTGTCAAGTAATGATACAGCGTTGTCATGATTTCGGTACACATATGCACTATGGGGAATATTATCTTGGAATTGAAGTGAAAACAAGGCTTTTGGATCAGTGTAATTCATAGCATCGGGTTTAACATTCCAACGTAGTCTGTCCAACTCACCAGTTATGGAATATGCATCAAGAACATTGAGAAACCAAGTCTTATATTCTTCAACACTTTCTCCTGCTGATTTTGCCAAGTAATGTTCTGAGAACGTACCGATCCAAGCAGACGACAAAGTGTTTCTAGTATACGCAATTCGAGACCTCATTTTTATTAAATCTTGAATGAATTTATCACACATTGCCTGAAAACGTTTCCACTGACCAGATGTAGCAACTTGTTCCAATTTTCTGGTAGATTCCTTTAGTCGATCTATGGTATCCTTTACATTGTCATCTGTTATTTGATATCGTATTGGTTGAAAGCTATGGAACGAATCGTTTGTATAACTGATGAATGCAAATTCTCGGACTCTACTGACTATCCCAGTAGCGGTTCCCCAAAAAAGAGTATGAAGAAAGAACCATAACCCCATAACAAAAACCGCAACAAGGACCAAATATAGTTCCATACTCCCTGTTCGAAGCCAAATTGATATACTCCACA